>SLQE01000190.1 GCA_007131635.1 Bacteroidota bacterium
ATCCATTAATTGTTTGTATCTTCATTCAATGCCTTAAGGGTTTTTTCCCACGTTGGGACGCCCATACCGCAGGATTTGCAATAAATGAGTAAACCTATTCCCACAAGCCAACCTCTTCGTTAATTACCCCCACCAAATTGCTAAACTCAAAAATTTTTGTATATTTAGCTAAATATAGTAGAACAACTCATAACTATGACACCCGGTTACAATGACCAACAACCACGAACCACGCCAAAAACTCCAGGAAGAACTCCGAAAACTATTCCAATACGACGTATCCGATCTTGATTTCGGGATTTACCGGATCATGAACCGGAAGAAAAATCAAATTGAGCAGTTCATCGAGAAAGACCTGCTCGATGCGGTGAATGAGGGATTGAAAGAAGTATAAGCAACAAGATGAATCGAAGCTTGAAGACAATAGACAGCAAATAATTGAACACTTTCCGGCGATGCTGGAGATGATCCGGGCGGGGAAACTGCATCCCGAAAAACTGATCGGAAAGACAATCTCTCTCGAAGAATCGCCGGACGAGCTTGCGGCTATGGACAGGTTTGAAGGGGCGGGGGTGACGGTGATTGACAGGTTTTGAGGGCGGATTTTGAGGCTGGGTTGATGATTTGGATGGGTTTTGCAAATCGGCTGAATGTTATTTAAACGCAGAGATCGCAAAGTCCGCAGAGAAATAAGAATAACCCGTACCAGAGAGAAAAAGAGATGAAATATTCAAATCGTGAAGAAAAAGAATTGATTGAATCGTACAACAAAGGCGAATGGAAGTCGGTTAAGAAGAAACACAGAGATGTATATGTGAATGCCGCCGAATGAGAGATTGACTTTTACGGAGTTGATCCTGGCTAGTTTGGAAAATGAAGATGAACAAACCGTTGCAGTACGGGCGTCCCACCGTTGAGTGAGCGCAATGTTATGTTGAAAAGATTAATCATGCTTGTATCATGAATGTATCTATATTTGCAAACGGGACGCCCTGCTACCATCGGAGAATCCTATATAATCCATCCTCTTGTGAAGCTTCGGGATAAATCAATACACCCCCCATAAAAAAACCCTCACGGGACAATCCCGGAGGGTTTTGCAAGTAGTGATTCGATTTTTTATTTGTGGTGTTGCTATACCATTAAAGAAAACAAATACGACCGTAAATGTCAAGAGCGGCGGACAAAATCCCTAAATCACAGGATCCGGAAATCACTCTATCCGTTCCGCGGGCATTTTCCTTCCGCCCTGGTGCAGAATTAATCCGCTGACCGTTCCGTCATCTTCGACGGTAAAGTATAGTTCCGCTTCGACTACCGTTAAGAAAAATTCAGTTTCGGAAGCGGGATATATTTCCACACGTTGCTGACCGGTTGCCTGTGTGAAAATCCGGTTCCCCTCGCGGGTAACAGTCAGAATGAAATCCGGTGCCAGTGCATATTTACCGACATACCGTTCGAGTATCGATTCCGGCAGCTCTAATGCAATGCGCTCTTTAGGAATTTCATACGGCTCATCGA
Organism: Bacteroidota bacterium; assembly: GCA_007131635.1. Taxonomy (GTDB): domain Bacteria; phylum Bacteroidota; class Ignavibacteria; order T3Sed10-11; family T3Sed10-11; genus T3Sed10-11. The sequence goes on from SLQE01000190.1 coordinate 1,522, forward strand.
AAACGATTGCCGCAAGGGCGTCGGTTATCTCATTTATCGGGGCGGGCGTCATATTGCTGAGAATAATAATGCAAACGTCATCCTCGATGAAACGGACTATGTTCGTCTGAAATCCGTTGATGCCGCCGCCGTGATGGGTTGCCAACCGTTCCCTGACAGGTGAGACCATCCATCCGTATGCGTAATTATTATGCACCGGCGTGAACATTTTCATCTTAAGCTCTTCGCTTAGTAATACATCCGTGTAGAGCGCCCGGTCCCAGCGATAGAGATCCTCTGCGGTTGCGTACAATGCACCGGCCGCATGCGGAATCGACATATCGATGTACGATGCATTTGTTACAGTACTGCCGTCAAACTGATACCCCGATGCGCGGTTCGGTATGATGCGTTTATTGTTATCATATCCCGTATTAACCATACCGGTTTTGTCGAATATATTTTCCTGCAGGAAATCTTCGTACGGCTGACCTGCAACATGCTCAATGATGTAACCGAGCAGTATATAGCCGGAATTACTGTACTGGTACTGACTCCCGGGTTCGAATTCGAGCGGTTCATCTTTGAACCTCGAAATGATCTCTTCCAGTGTTGTGTGTTTCGACATCGTTTCAGCATAATCCGGAAAGGATGTAAAGTTCGGAATACCCGAGGTATGCGACATCAGATGATGGATCGTGATCTCATCACCGCGGGGGTAATCAGAGAGATATTTGGAGATCGGATCTTCGATTGCCAGCATCTCCCGCTCATAAAGCTGCATAAACGCCATGGTGGTAAATTGCTTCGTAACAGATCCGAGACGATATTTCATGTCCGGTCTGTTTTGTACTCCAAGCTCGCGGTTTGCGTAACCGTATCCCTTTGAAAATATTATCTCATCTCCCCGGGCAACGAGAATGCTCCCGCTGAACCGGTTGGCGGAGAGATATGCTTCGATATATTCATCGACTTTTACCTCGATATCGGCACCGCTCAGTACGTGGGGGCTACATATGAATAAAATCGGAAGGAGAAAATAGAATAAAACAGTCATAACGCACCATCCTTGAAAAATAATTGTTAAATATTTGTTAGATAACTATACGTAAAAATCGGGAAAATGTTTATCTTTTTCGAAATATACGGTTTCTTTTAACCTTAATATTAACGAATGGAGAATAAAGTTATGGTCCGTATTCTTATTATTAGTATAATACTGCTTTGTATCTCTCCGATAGTTTTGATTTCTCAAAATGATAACAATCTCTTTCGTGTTGAGAGACTTGTTACTGCAACGGGAATCGAAGAGAGAGAACCGGTCGGACTCAAATCGGCATTTAGTGCGGATATTGAGCGGGTTTATTGTTTCCTGGAGGCGAGGGATATAAAACGGGATACCGAAGTAACATTTGTATGGTACGCGGGTGACACAAAATTATCCGAGGTTACCCTCGGATTAGGCGAAGGCACCCGATGGCGTACATTTACTTATAAAACTATCGGGAATGCGGTTGGTGAATGGCGCATTGAACTTCTGGATGAGACCGGGAACCTTATCGATGAAGTAAAATTTACCACCGAATAACAATAAAAAAACCCCATCCCGGGAGGAAAGGATGGGGTTGTAGTAGAGTGCTTTGAGGATTTGAGTGGTACACAACGGGCATCGCTCAGACCCGTTGCTTGTTTCTTTAGTCAACTGAACTCACATATTCACCGATCCGGTACACAGACAGTAGGGAGATGTGGTGAATATTTAAGAGTTCAAGACCTCAAACATCGAGGTCTGCCTATATAAGTTGCAAAGTCTATGCCATAAAACGGGTGTTTGAAATCGGAATAGAAAACGGGTTTTCAGATATAACCGAAGCCGATTCCTATTAAATATAAGAATGGTATATTAAATATTGGAATGAAAATTCTTAAAAAGTATAAAAACAGATAATACCATCTTTTTATATTATTAGTCGTAAAACCACGGTAATAAGTGGACATCAACTTTTTCACCTTTTTCCATTCTCTCCTTCGATTCGGGAAACACTATAATACAGTTGGCTTTTGCAAAAGTACTCATCATATGGGATTCCTGTTTCATAAACGGCACGACCGACCAGTAATCACCGATCCAGGAAAGATAACCTCGGATGAACTCAAGGCGCCCGGGCTGTTTCGTCAGAGTTGATTCAAGTTCGGCTGTAACCCTCTGTAAATAGACTGCTCTCCGACCCATCATTGTCAAAATGGCCGGAAGGACCAGTTCGTAAAACAGCATACCGACAATAACAGGATTGCCGGGTAATCCGAAAATAATTTTGTTGTCGAGGGTTCCGAAAAATACCGGTTTATCCGGCTTGATCGCAATTTCCCAGAAATGCTGTTCGATCCCGAGCTGGGAAAAGATTGGTCCCATAACATTATATTCTGCAACCGATATCCCGCCGGTTACGATGATAATATCTGCCGACTCAATTGATTTGGAGACGGCATAAAGTAACAGCTTCGCTTCATCCGGGACCCGCTCGATCATGTGTGATTCAACTCCGGCTTTCTGCAAAGCAGACGAGAGGAAAAAAGCATTTGAATCCCTTACTTTACCGCCCGTGATGGGTTGAGAAATATCCACTAATTCATCACCGGTTGTCACCACCGCAACGCGGGGTTTTTTGTAGACGTGCACCGATGGATATCCTAATCCCGCCAACATTGCAACAGTACCCGGAGTTATATATTTACCGGTTTCAAGCGCCCCGTTGCCTCTGCGAAGTTCACTTCCCTTGTATCTGACATTTTCTCCGGCCTCGGGTGATTTTAATACTTTGATTTGTGTACCGTCCGCCTGTACATACTGCATCGGGACAACGACATCGCATCCTTCGGGCAGCATTGCCCCGGTCATAACGAGGGCGGCAGTACCGGGTTTCAGTTGTATTTTCTCATGATTCCCCGCCGTAATTTTTGCGATTACCCGCAGTGTAGTCGGATTATCCTCGTTCGCTGTCTGAATATCACTGTGCCGTACGGCATATCCGTCTATCGCGGAAAGATCATATAAAGGGTGGTCTTCCAATGTTTCAATTGGTTTTGCAAGTGTATAGCCAAGGGATTGTTTAACGCTCATCACTTCGGTACGAAGTGTCCCGGTTTTCTCAATCACAATTTCAAGGGCTTGCTGGAAGGATATCATAAGTATTTCGTTCTCCCTTATTTTTAAATTTGTTCTAAATTTACTAATTTCCGTTGCATTTTCAAAATGCAGTATAGAAATAATCAGGATCAGATACAAAGTACTTTTCTTGCCGAATAGTTTCATTTTTCGTATTATAATCACATGATATTACTATTGATTGCATACCTGCTCGTTTTGCCGCTCAGCGATGAGAAAGTCAATATTCGTGCCGTACAGGTTTCCGAGATACGACAACAACTTGAGTCTTTCGCAACTGAAGAGGACCTATCCGAAATAGACCGCCGGCGAGTAATGAATATACTGCAATTCAGCGATTTTACGGGTACCGATCTGAACGGCAATTTTATCAACTACTCCAATCCCGATCTCGATGCATACACACCGGGGAAGGTTACAATATTCGGTTACTATGCCGAATGGTGTCCGAATTGCCGCCAGAATTTGCCTGCCGCCATACGGTTATACGACAAGTACCGGAAAAAGGGACTTAACATGGTTATTACGTTTATGTACAGCGATCAGGAACGCGTGCGTGAATATGTACGTGAGAGCGAAATACCGTTCCCGGTACTTATAGGAAGTGAAGACCGTGAAGATAATCCCGAAGTACGTCTTGAAACCACTCACTATATTCTCCGCACTTTACTGGAAGATTACAGGCGATGGGGTACACCGTTTTACATTATCTCTGTAAAAAATCAACCCGATATGTGGTTTGTCGTTTCAGGGGAATTCATCGAGAGCGAGGTCGATGCGTTTCTTGAAAAACACCTACAAACTGAATAATCAAATTGCGATACGTACGTGAATAATAAAACTACCGGGAATGCTTCCCCCCGCCGACCGTCTTTCTTCGAGAGTCTCCTGCCGCTTATATGTCTTGCACTTCTGCTGGCCATAGGATATGGATTTTTTAAATACCGAATCGAGGTATTACTTCTTACAGCGGCGAGCATAGCCGGTATCGTCGGATATCGTCTGGGGTATTCGTATAAAGAAATGGAAAACGGCGTCATGGACAGTATCAGGAAAGGTTTACCGGCGATGAGTATACTCATTATTGTCGGTGCGCTGATCGGCTCATGGCTCGCTGCGGGGACGATACCGATGTTGATCTATTACGGACTGCAGATCATTTCCCCTCAGTATTTTCTTGTGACGGCCTGTATTGTGTGTAGTATTGTCTCGATATTGACGGGTACGTCCTACGGAACGGTGGGTACGGTCGGCATCGCTTTTATCGGTATCGCGCAGGGTTTTGATATACCTCTCGGTATGGCAGCGGGTGCGATTGTTGCCGGCGCGTACTTTGGTGATAAAATTTCCCCGTTCTCCGATACAACCAATCTTGCACCGATCGCTGCGGGCAGTAATCTGTTCGATCATATCCGTCACACTCTCTGGACCACAACCCCGGCATGGCTTCTCGGCATCTTTGTTTATTTCCTTGTCGGATTGCAGTTTGATGTCACCACGGTTGAATCCGATCGTATCGAGCTGATCCGTAACACCATCTCGGCACAGTACTCTTTCCATATCCTGTTACTCATACCGCCTGCAATCGTTCTCTACGCGACAATACGAAAATTACCCGTAATCCCCGGCATGCTGACGTCGACGCTTATCGCTGTCATACTTGCGATTGCATTTCAGTCGGAATCGCTGGGCGATACGATTGCGGTGACGGTGTTCGGATATACCTCTGTCAGCGGCGTCGAACTGGTCGATACGTTGCTGTCGCGGGGCGGTATGCAGCAAATGATGGATGTTACGTTAATCGCATTATGCGCTTTTGCATTTGCGGGCATCGCGCAACAGACCGGCATGCTGGATGTTATACTTGAGCGCCTGCTTCGTATTGCACGCACGACCGGTAAACTTGTTGCGGCGACCGTGTCATCCTGCATACTTACCGCTTTTATGACGGGAAGCTCGTATCTGTCAATCCTCCTTCCGGGAGAATTATTCGCTCCGGCATATAAGCAGCGCGGTCTTGCCGCGAAAAACTTATCGCGAACAACCGAGGATTCGGGTACGGTTATGGTGCCGCTTGTACCGTGGAGTATCGCGGGTGTGTTTATGGCCGGCACGCTCGGGGTGCCGACGCTTGCATATGCCCCATGGGCGGTGATGTGTTACAGCGGCTGGATTTTTGCACTCATCTACGGATTTACCGGATTTAAAATTTCACCGAAAATACGTGATGATGAAACTATCCCGGGCAGCTGAGACAAACAAAGGTTGTGTATTATTTAAGGATATTACGTATATTAAAAATCAACATTTTCCCCGGCGTTCTTTATGTCATTACCAAGGAGCTTTTATGTTTCGTAAGTCTGCTTTCGGTTTGTTCGTTTTATGTCTGTTTATCATTTCCTGTGCCCGTGATCCTCACATAAAAACACCCCTCGAAAAAAACGATTTTGAAGAGCTGACAACCTACGAGGAAGTCGTTTCATTCGTCCGGGAACTTGACCGTCGAAGTGATTTTATTGCCATCGATACACTGGGTTATTCGGTCGAGGGGCGAATGATCCCATATCTGAAAATCAGCAACGGTGAATTCGGTCAGGATCGCAG
>SLQE01000237.1 GCA_007131635.1 Bacteroidota bacterium
CGGTTCGGGCTATTCACGGTTACCCCGTCAATATCGCCGGTATTTGTGTAAGCGTGTACAACACCGGGAGGGATTACAAGACATAGCGGCGCTCTCTCGCTGGATTCTAACTCTATTTTTTGCCCGTATGTCGTGGAATCTTCCCGATTATCCCAGAGAATTATTTGAAATGATGAAATTCCCGGGAATGCGAGCAGGTCAGTCTGGAATGTATGTTCGTGCGGTCCTCGGGTAATACCCGGCCGGGTTACCGATATGTAAGACATCGCCGGCACTATCTCCTCACGCAGTTCATCATTTCGAAATATCTCGCTCAGCCAACCACGGTTATCCTCGTGTATTTCCAGCCGGCGTATATAAACACCTTTGATTGCGGTTTCTACCACTCTTCACCATTGTTAAAAAGTTTGTAAACTATTAATTTTACTAAATAAATGCCCTAAAATCAAGGACATTCATCATTTAAAACAGGTGTTTCGTGGTATCAATTATCGGAGAATATTAGCCCTTTTGTATTTTTTTCCAATTAGCTGAGAAGCTAAAATTAATAAAAATGGATGATTTTTGCAAAAACCGGTACTTACATAAAACCTACATCCTTTCGGGTGCACCAATACCGATTGTACGTAATCCGTTCGCGAGAACTGTTTTTGTCGCAAGGCAGAGTGATAATCTGGCAAGCGACAATCCCCGGTCCTCCGTAATCACGCGATGGGCGTGATAAAACTTATGGAATAACATTGCAACGTCCGTCAAATAACTTCCCATATGATGCGGTTCATAGCTATTGACGCAAAACTCAACAATTTCCGGGAATTGTTCCAGTCTTTTGGCAAGTTCGATTTCTGCCTTCCCGGTAAGTAAATCTATACATTCGGCGTTTTGTTCGTCACCCTCCGAATATCTCCAGCCAAATTCAACAGACGAGGAAATCGCAAACCGGAGAATCGATGCAATCCGGGCGTGCGCATACTGGAGATAATATACAGGATTTTCCTCGGTTTCTTTTTTAGCGAGATCGAGATCAAAATTTAGATGACTTTGCGGACTGCGCATCAGGAAGAAATAACGTACGACGTCGGGTCCCGCCTCATCCATGAGTTCATCGAGGGTTATGTAATTCGCCTTGCGGGTCGACATCTTTACGGGCTGCCCCTCACTAACGATGGTTACGAACTGGTATATGACCAACTTCATTTTTGCTTCGTCCAGTCCAAGTGCTTTAACGCCCGCCAGCACATCGGGATACGTTGCGTGATGATCGGCGCCAAGTATATCGATAATGAGATCATAGCCGCGTTTAAATTTTTCCCGATGGTACGCAATATCCGGCAAACGATACGTTGGTTCACCGGTGCTTTTGACAATAACGCGATCCTGCTCCAGACCCATTTCGGAAGTTTTTAGCCAAATGGCACCGTCTTTTTCATATGCCAGTCCTTTATTCCGAAAGATGCCGATCAACTCTTCTACGTAACCGTCATCATATAATGATTTTTCATTATAAAAATAATCGAATTTTATACCCAGTCTATCGCAAGTCTTTTTTATGTCTGCAAAAATTGCTTCTTCTGCACGCTCTTTAAAAATACCTTCTGCATTTTCCTCTCTCAGGGACTCTCCGTAAGTCTCAGACAACGAAGCCGCAATTTCTTTTATATAGTCGCCCTGATAATAATCCTCGGGAAAGTCGACATTTTCGCCGATTAATTGAAGATAGCGTAACCGAACTGAATCACCGAGCACACGCATCTGGCGGCCTGCATTATTGAAATAATACTCACGGTCGACTTTATCGCACCCCGACCATTCGAGCAAATTCGCGATGGTATCCCCGAGTACCGCATTGCGTCCATGACCGACTGTCAGCGGTCCGGTCGGATTTGCACTTACAAATTCGACATTTGCTTTTATCCCGGTATGTGCATCTATCTTTCCGAACTGTTCTCCGGCGTTGAGAATCGTTTTTAAGTGCCGGATAAAAAATTCATCTTTGAGGAAAAAATTTATAAACCCGGGACCCGCGATCTGTATGTCGCGGACATCTTCTGCATTTTCTTTCAATGATTGGACGAGCGATTCGGCTATTTTCCTGGGAGGTTGTTTTAACTCTTTTGCTAAAAGCATTGCGACGTTTGTGGAGATATCGCCGTGCGTAGAGACCTTGGGATATTCACACTTGATAGCCCCGGGAACGGGATATTGTAATTTCCTCAGTACATCATATACCAGCTGTAAGACCTGCTGTTTCATGTTCGTGCGGTTCTCTTTCCGCCCGCAGGTTTTTTCGGTACCGGCTTCTCATTGTCTTTTACACGCTCAACCTTAGCATCACCCCACAGTTTTTCAAGATTATAAAATAATCGCGCTTCGTGATGGAAGACATGGACAACAACATCGACATAGTCAAGTAATATCCAGGAGCGATTCGCATACCCTTCGTCGTGCCAGGTGTGAATCCCCTCTTTTTTAAATTCCGTTTTCACTTTATCGGCAATGGCCTTGACCTGGACATCCGACTCACCGGTACAGATAACAAAGTAATCTGCCACCGTTGTCAGTTTTTTAAGATTCAGAATTATGATATCTTTTGCCTTGACTTCCAGGCATAGTTGAGCAGCTTTATGTGCAAATTGTCGTGTCGTCAAATTATTTCCTTTACATAGATATATTAACGCATTGGTCGTAATTTCTCATAGTCTTTCCCGATAATCAATGTTGCATCGAGAAAATAATCCGGGTTTATTTGCTGAATGACGTTGCTTTCATGGATGCCGAGTGCGTAAGCGACCTTCCTGGCATTTTCAAGATTACCGATCCGGTCGATTATAATGGATTCGGGTACATCGAAGGTACGGTAATTTCCTATCTCCACGACATCGTAACCACGCAGGCGCAGATAATTTGTAAATGTCGTTGCAACACCTGCAACCCCGCATCCATTCAACACATCGATTTGAATAATTTCAACAGCTTCCTGATCGGCTTTCTTCGGGTCGACCGGCGGCCGGACCGTTGTTCTCATGATGAGCGAATAGGTAAGGAATGATGCAGTTACCAGCAGTAGTATAATACCGAAATTAAGTAAGAACGGGGATAACACTTTTCTCATCTACAGTCGGTTGTACCTTCCCTTCATTGAATATGACTAACTCAAATAAAAAACCGGATACGCTCGCTCAGGCGAAACCTATCCGGTTACGAAATTTTTGATTATTAACACAGCAATAAAAACCATCAATACCCGTATCGATAATACCATGGATTGTAGAACGGTGATCCGTACCCGTATGACCCGTACGGCGTTTGCCGGTATTGAAACTGTATTTTAAAATTTTCGGAGGGCTGGTAGTTAATTTCTGCCCTCGATATGAACACACCCGAGAAGTCGTTCATATTGTTGTTGAATGAGTTAAATGGTGAATGAGCCATACTGACATCAAGCCGGACATCAAGCGGATCAGATATCTGGTAGAACATGCTGTTTGTATACATACCTAAAGCCATACCCCTTCCTCCCATCGTCATATATGACATTGAATAGGAGTGGTTCATGCGGAAGTTATCCGAATGAAAAAAACTGAATATCGAGGTTGCTTCTCCGCTCTGCACCATAGAGCCCGCTACACGCGGAGCACCCGGTTCCTGACCCCGGAATTGTGCATCTGCCTGGATGGTCATCAGTGCAAATAGAATTATGAACAACCCCGAAAATATTGAAAATCGCTTCATGGTCTCCTCGCTGCGTTTTTGGTAGATAATTATATGTCTACATATGATATATTAGTAATAACAAAACGAAAAGTCAAGAGGTTCGTTCCAAATAGCGTTTATTGATTTGTTCAAGCTGGTCGATAGTGTTCACACCGCTTATCTCCTCCGTATCTTCCGAAACTATCGCGGATATTCTTTTGCCATCATTTCGGAAAATGGCAAAAACATCCGTTAAATAGTATTCAGACTGCGCGTTGTCAGTTTGTACTTTCTTCAACGCCCGGAACAGATCCTGCGCGATAAATACATAGATGCCGGAATTTATCTCCCGGATTCGTTTTTCATCCTCGGTTGCATCCCGGTGCTCCACAATCTTCTCAACCGAGCCGTCGGCGCGGCGCACCACCCGTCCATACCCTGTGGGATCGTCAAACTCGGCAGTCAGCACCGTAACGGAAGCGTTGGTTTCCCTGTGGACTTCCAGTAATTCGTCAATGGTCGATTTCTGGAGCAGCGGTACATCTCCCGATAAAACAATAATGTCACCCTGATATTCTTTGAGGACTTCCTCTGCCTGCATAACTGCGTGGCCCGTGCCCTGTTGCGGATCCTGCACACGGGTAATGACATCGCCGTCAATATTCGATAAATACTCCCGGACTGTCTCACGCTGGTGACCGATAATCACCACAATCGGTGCTGCGGATGCCGATTTCGCCAATTCAACGACGTGTCCGATCATAGGTTTATTGCCGACTTCGTAAAGTACTTTGGCTTTATCGGGATTATTCATTCGTTTACCCTGTCCCGCCGCCATAATTATTGCAGCAAAATTATTTGTTTGTTTTACCATCAGCCGGGCATCTCCATGCTTTGTCCTTTAACGATTTCTTTTATATTGTTGCTCTCATCCAGAATAACGACGAGTGGTTTATGACCATTCGCTTCATTTTCATCGAGCATTGCATACGTAATGATTATGATCTGGTCACCGACCTGTCCGAGTCGTGCGGCAGGACCGTTGAGACACACAACGCGCGATCCGCGTTTTCCGATTATTGTATATGTCTCGAAGCGTGTACCATTATTAATATTTACGACATGGACTTTTTCATACGGAGCTATGCCGGCCGCCTCGAGGAGTTCCTCGTCGACGGTCAGACTTCCCTCGTAGTGTAAATCCGCCTGTGTAACACGTGCATGATGTAGTTTTGATTTACAGTAATGCCTTAACACCTCTATACCTCCCTTTATGATGATACAAATACATTGTCGATTAATCTTGTTTTACCCACCCGGGCTGCCAGCGCAATGCAGTATTCCCGGCCGCTTTCCAGACGGTTAACTTTTTTAAACGTATGTAGATCTACAATTTCTACATAATCAATACGGATGGTATCAATCGCTGTTATGATATCGATTATTCGGCGAATAATAATTTCTGTCGATGTTTCCCCATCCTGAACAAGATCTTTTCCTGTTTGTAATGACTTAAATAAAACAGCCGCATCTTTTCTTTCTTTTGGAGAAAGATAAACGTTCCTTGAACTCATTGCGAGACCGTCATGCTCACGAACTGTTTCGACCCGTCTTATGGTAACGGGTATGCAAAGATCCCGGACCATCTTTGTGATGACCATAAGCTGCTGGGCATCTTTTTGTCCGAAGTATGCATTATCGGGTTGAGTGATCTGAAATAATTTCATAACAACCGTTGTCACCCCCCGGAAATGTCCCGGCCGGTATTCCCCTTCCAACAAATCGGTCATGTTTTCTACGGACACGTAGGTAGAAAAATTTTCGGGATACATCGTATCGACCGAAGGATAAAAAATATAATCTACACGTTCACCTGCGGCGATTTTTCTGTCCCGCTCCATGTCCCGGGGATACCGTTGAAAATCTTCATCCGGACCGAACTGAGCCGGATTGACAAATATCGTAAGAATGACGATATCATTTTCTTTCCGGGCCTCATGAAGTAATGCACCATGACCTTCGTGCAGATACCCCATCGTCGGAACGACACCGACGCGTTTACCCGATTTTTTCTCCATAATACTTTTGTCCCGCATTATCTCCGGTTCAACGATCTCGATCATCGGGCTTTAACCGCTCATATGTTTGAGAAGTGCGGAAACTTTTTGCTTTAACTCTTTCCGATGGACGATCACATCAAGGAAACCGTGTTCAAGTAAAAACTCGGATCGCTGGAAACCTTCGGGCAAATCTTTTCCGATAGTTTGTTTAATAACCCTCGGGCCGGCAAAACCGATGAGTGCTCCCGGTTCGGCAATGTTTACATCACCAAGCATTGCGTAACTTGCCGTAACGCCTCCCGTCGTCGGATCGGTAAGAATAGATATATACGGAATACCCGCTTCATCGAGCTGTGCAAGACGTGCGCTCGTCTTCGCGAGCTGCATAAGCGATAATGCCCCCTCCATCATACGGGCACCTCCGCTCGACGATATAATGAGGAGCGGCCGTTTGTTTTTGAGAGCCCGTTCGGCCGATTTTGCGATCTTCTCACCGACAACCGTTCCCATACTGCCGCCGATAAACTTAAAATCCATGCACGCGAAAACAACGTCCTTTCCATCGATTTTCCCGAACCCGGTTCGTACGGCGTCGTTCAGTCCTGTTTGTTTGATTGCCGCTTGTACGCGATCGGTATACTTTTTTGAATCTACAAATTTCAGAGGGTCACCGGATTTCATTTTCGCATCTGTTTCACGAAAGGACCCTTCATCCAGCAAAATAGAGATATATTCCTGGCTGCCGATACGGAAATGATAGTCGCATTTAATACAGGTATAATAGTTCGTCACCAGTTGCTTGTGATGAATAATTTCACCGCACTTGTCGCACTTACTCCACAACCCACCGGGAATATCTTTTTTCACACCGCTCGCATCGATATTTTCTTTTGAACGCTTAAACCATGCCATAGGACGCTCCTTCTTTCGGGTTGCTGCTACCGATTTTTAATTCCTGAACCACTCTCGAACCGTTTACTATACAATGGCTCAATTGAAGACAACTCCGCCTTCCTGTAGTGACCTGATAACAAACAGGTATACCCGGCTGTGATTATATGAAAATCTTTTTTCAATGATAGTTGTATTTTTTCCGTTACAGGGTCTGTTTCCGCTCGTGCATTATTATCCGTAATTTCCTCCAGGAATCGCTCGATTCCTTCTCCTGCTATCGTATCCCGCCGATTATTTTCCAGAACCACAGAAAGTTCTTTTGTCGTATGTACCCGAATACCGGTTATTGTCTCCGGTTTCTCCGGTGCTCTCCGGTATCGGCCATAATAATATTCATTTCTTCTTGCGGGTATCAGGATCGATGTCTCCGTAGCGTGTTCATCCTCAGAAAATACTTTATACGCAATTGTATCCATACTCGGTACGGGTATTATCGGGATGTCCATGCCGACCGCAATTCCTTTTGCGACGCTTAGTCCGATGCGTAATCCGGTGAATGAACCCGGCCCGATCGAAACCGCTACGGCATCCAGATCCTTCGATA
>SLQE01000254.1 GCA_007131635.1 Bacteroidota bacterium
AATAGTGCATCCCGAACGGAATGATCATAGTAGGTAAATATAAAATTTCTGCAGAAAATCATATCGAAAAATCCATCCGGAATATCCCGACGAATATCCCGCTGAAGAAATTGTATTCCATCGGTAAATTTTCTTCTGATAAGATAATCGTTATTAACTTTATCAAATCCCTTTTCCAGTATATCGGGCGGTACATTCCTGAGCGCACCTTTGGGGAATAATCCCGATGCGGCGCGTTTCAGGACCGTCTTGTTGCGATCGGTTGCCACAATCCCAAGCCGGATATCTGCCGGTGAGAACCGCAGGTGCCATAATAATGCAAGTGAGTACGGTTCCTCGCCGTTACAACATCCCGCACACCAGCAATGTAAAAAATTTCTATTCTCCTGTCCCGCCGTGGAAATGAGATCCGGCAGAATTACTTTCTCTAAAAGTTCGAAAACACCGCGGTCGCGCCAGAATCGTGAAATGGTGATATCAAGCAAACGGTCGATTGTATCCAGTTCTTCCGGAAATCGGTCTATATGAACGAGATAATTGGAGTAGCTGCCGATTTGAAGTTCCCCCATTCGCTGATGTATGCGCCTGCAAACCTGGCGGCGAACTTTCCGAAAACCCGGCCAGTGATAGCCGAGTTTCGGAAGAATATGTTGTAAAAATTCATGACAACGGTTCATAGTGAAATAAGATAAGAATATTATTTTTTCATATCACTGTTTTCTTTCGCGGGTTGACAAACACCGGTTTATTTCTTAATTTTTGCTTGCTTTGAGAATCATCGTTTCAAAAAAAGCAAAGCACTCCTCTTTGTACTTGGAAGAGTGTGCCGCTTGTTCGTACATATTGTTGTCATAATTGTTGATTATGTACAGTGGAGGAAATACTTTACCCTCCAACGCTCTGTTTCCATACAGAGTGCAGCATATTGGAAGGCAGGCTCTATGATCGGGCGAACGATTTCGCATTATGAGATTATTGAAAAGCTGGGAGAGGGGGGCATGGGAGTCGTTTATAAAGCCCGTGATACAAAGCTCGACAGAGACGTCGCCCTGAAATTTCTTTCCTCGCAATTAACCGTTAGCGAAGAATATAAAAACCGCTTCATCCAGGAAGCAAAAACCGTGTCATCTCTGGATCACCCCAACATCTGCAGTATTTTCGAAATCGGGGAGACTCCGGAAGGTCAGCTTTTTATTGCCATGCGGGCATATGACGGTGTCCCCCTGAATCGGGTAATAAAAGATGGTCCTCTTCCGATCAATGAAGTTCTGCAATATAGTTTTCAGATTGCGTCCGGTTTACAGGCGGCGCATGAACAGAATATCATACACCGGGATATTAAAAGCGGAAACATACTCCTGACTCAAAAAGGGCAGATTAAAATAATCGATTTCGGACTTGCAAAATTACAGGGTGTGAGTGAGTTTACAAAAACTGCCAAAGCGATCGGATCTCTTGCTTATATGTCTCCCGAACAACTCCGTGCGGATGAGGTAGATCATCGGAGCGATATTTTTTCTTTCGGTGTTGTTATGTACGAAATGATCACCGGAGAACTGCCGTTCAAAGGAGAGTATGAGCACGTTTTGATGTATTCGCTCGTTTATCAGGATCCTCCTCCGATGAGCGAAGTCCGGCCTGATGTCCCCGAAGAGCTCGAAGCGATTGTAAAAAGATGCCTGGAGAAAGAAGCCGGAGACAGATACCAGGATATTTCTGATCTTCAGAAAGATCTTGAACGGTTATTGCATCCGTCCGGAGAAGTACAATATTCTGAAACCGGTTCTGTCAGCAGACCGGTGTCCGGTATTGTTACCGGAACCGGAAGAAAAAACCTTACGCTGTTTGTTTCAATGCTGTCTGTGGTCATTCTGATAGTATTATTCTTTACTATTCGGCCTTTCGGAATCGGGAGAGAGCCTATACCTGAGGATAAACATCTTGCCGTGCTGCCCTTCAGGATTATAAGCGACCGACAGGACGATCAGGCTCTGAGTGACGGATTGATGGATGTGTTATCCAGTAAAATAACGCAGATGGATCTGTCTCACGCCTCTCTCTGGGTCATTCCCGCAAGTGAAGTACGTGCACAGGGAATTTCCAGCGCAAGCGAAGCAAGGCGTGCATTCGGCGTTAATCTTATAGTCGAGGGAAGTTTATTCCGCGATACAGAGACTATACGGGTTATGATGAATCTTATCGATAGCAAGACTCTACGTCAACTTCGATCATGGGATAAGATTATGGAAGCCGATAGAATGACTGCCCTCCATGATGATTTGATTTTACAGGTGGCGGAAATGCTTGAAGTAGAGTTGCAGCCGCGCGATCTCCAAACGATAGCTAAAAGTAAAACGGAATATTCGGAAGCGTATGAATTATACGTGCGCGCGCGCGGATATCTTCAACGATTTGAGAGCAAAGAAAATATAGAACAGGCAATAGATTTATTTTCACAGGCGCTGACGATCGATAATACCTATGCTCTCGCATATGCAGGTATCGGGGAAGCATACCTGAGATTGTATGATGCGACAAAAGATCCCCGTTGGGTCGATCTTGCCGTGGAGAATTGCAGCAGAGCAATTGATATCAATCCCGACATTCCCTCGGTTCACATAACATTGGGGATGATCCATTACGAAACCGGCAAGTATGAGATGGCGGTCGATGCATTTGAGCGGGCGCTTTCCATTAATCCGGTGCATGACGACGCTTATCGCGGACTGGCGCGGGCCTATGAAGCACTCGGAGACTTGGAGCTTGCAGAATCCACATACAAGGAAGCTATCCGGTTGCGGGCGGGGTACTGGGCAGGTTATAATGTTTTAGGTGGTTTCTATTTTCGACATAATCGTTTTGAAGAAGCCCTTGGGAATTTTAAAAAAGTAACCGAGATTACACCGGATAATTACCGGGGTTATTCTAATCTGGGTGCCGTGTATTATCAACTCAGTCAGATGGAAAAAGCCAGGGAAATGTGGGAGCGATCGCTCGAAGTTCAGAAAAATGCCGATGCCTCCTCAAACCTCGGTACCTATTATTTTGCGAAGGGTCGGTATGCGGAGGCAGCACGAATGTACGAAATAGCTCTCGAATTAGACAGGAGTAATTATCTGATTTGGGGTAACCTGGGATCGGCATATTACTGGGCACCCGGTGAACGTCATAAAGCCGATGATCTCTATTTGTGGGCAATCGAACTGGCGAAGGAAAGCCTTCAAATCAATCCGAACGATCCGTATGCTGTAGCCGATCTCGCTACCTATTATGCGATGGTTGGTGAAAAAGAGCAATCCGAAGAGTACATACTCCGGGCAATAACCATGGTGCCGAATAATTCATATGTGATGTATATGGCCGGGAGTGTTTACGAACGGATCGGTGAACGGGAAAAAGCTTTACGATGGCTCGAAAATGCAATCAACGAAGGCTATCCAATATCGGATATCCTGCATCAGCCGGAGTTAGAGCAGTTGATTGCCGATGAACGGTTTCAGAAAATGCTTCAGGATAGTACTCAATAAAGTAATACAGCTACATAACGAATTCTATAACATTAATAAGGAGGTGTTATGAAAACTTTCTCTATGCTCGTTACCGGACTTCTCTTTGTTCTGGTTTTATTCTCATGCACACCCGAAGAGAAGCGACAGGAAATGTTACCGGTAGATCCTATAACCAACGAGATCGGAATTACCCTGATAGATACACAATGGAGGGTTCCCAATACAGAGGTGAATCGCGGAGATACGGTGGTGTGGGCTGCCCCGGAGGATTCGGATGTATATATCCAGTTTATGGATGACAGATTAGTCGGATCCTATACAGAAATTATCGAAAAAGGACAGGTTCTAAGAAAGGTCATTGGACAGGGAGCGAAGCAAGGGCCTAATCCGTATGCCTTTTTTATATACGAGGACAGCGTTTACGCAGTCGGTGAATCTCCTCCGCGGTTAATCGTGAGGTAATGTAACCGGTATGTAAGGTTGCAATGTAAAACATAAAACGAGGAAAATCATGCGAGTACTAATAGCCGGGGGGACGGGATTTATAGGATCCCGGCTGTGTGAATCGTTATTGCGGGATGGGCAATCTATTATTATTCTGACCAGAAATCCGCATCGTGAAAAAAGATCCACCGCCGATATGCAATATGTTTACTGGGATCCATCAAAGGTAGGCGAATTAAAATCGGTTATCGAACAGGCAGATGCCGTTGTTAATCTTGCGGGTACATCAATCGGCACAAAAAGGTGGACAGCGGCAAGAAAAAAGGAAATTTTAGATAGCCGGATAGTATCCACCGGTGCTTTGGTTTCAGCCATCGCTGCTGCCGATAAGAAGCCGTCGGTTATGGTGAGCACGTCGGCGATCGGAATATACGATCATACGAAAGAAGCTGTTTACCATGAGTCCAGCG
Organism: Bacteroidota bacterium; assembly: GCA_007131635.1. Taxonomy (GTDB): domain Bacteria; phylum Bacteroidota; class Ignavibacteria; order T3Sed10-11; family T3Sed10-11; genus T3Sed10-11. Next base: position 4,424 of record SLQE01000254.1, read on the forward strand.
AGTTGGGAAACGATTTTTTAGCGGAAGTATGCAAAACATGGGAACGTGAGGCGCGGAAAGTTGAACGTACGAGTGTCCGCCTCTCTATCATTCGTTTCGGTATCGTGCTCGGCCGTTTGGATGGAGCACTCAAACAAATGCTCCTGCCCTTTAAGTTGTTTGCCGGCGGTCCGTTAGGATCCGGTCAACAATGGATGCAATGGATACACCTTGACGATGCTGTGGGTATCATCCGGTTTGCGCTTGAGAACGAAAATGTCAGCGGTGTCCTGAACGCGACCTCCCCGAATCAGGTGACCAACAAAGAGTTCAGCAAGGTCCTCGGTGAAGTGCTCAGGAGACCTGCGTTTTTACCGGCGCCGGCATTCGCGCTTCGTTTGATGTTCGGCGAGATGGCTGATGTGTTACTATTAAACGGACAGATCGTACTTCCTGAAAGAACTCTCGAACTGGGATATAGGTTTCAATATCCCGACCTGGAACCCGCGCTTCGCAATATTCTTGAAAAATGAATATTATGAAATTTTTAAAACCCGTTTTGTATGTCGGCGGTCTAGTTCTAATTATCTCAATTATCTTTCTTGTCATGATAGCAGCTCTCGAAAAGCAAATGGTTTATTATCCTGTGAAATATCCGGATGGTTTTTGGGAACCGGAGCGATTCGGGGTTACGGTTGAAGATTGCCGGTTTACTGCCGAAGATGGTGTGGAATTACACGGATGGTATGCAGAAGGAGTCGATTCCGATCTCGATATCACATTGCTGTGGTATCACGGTAATGCCGGAAACATTACCCATCGACTTGAAAACATGCGGGATTTACTGAATCTCGGCGTGAACGTTTTTATTATAGATTACCGGGGCTACGGAAAAAGCGGGGGAGAACCGGATGAGCGAGGTATATATAAAGACGGATTAGCGGCCTACGATTACTTAATACATGAAAAGGCGCACACGAAGGATACTATAGTGCTGTTCGGGAGAAGTCTCGGTGCTGCGGTTGCCGTTGAAGTGGCGACACAGCGCGATGTCCGGGGAGTGATACTTGAATCCGCGTTTACCGATGCAAAAGCTATGGCGAAGATCATAATGCCGTTCCTGCCGGTCGGTGCAATGATCTCCTCGAAGTTTGATTCCATAGGAAAAATTAAAAACATAAACGTTCCCGTGCTCTTCACGCACGGCGACCGGGATACTATTGTTCCGATCGGTCTGGGGAAAAAATTGTACGAAGCGGCGAACCAGCCTAAGGAGTTCTACGTCATTCCGGGCGCCGATCATAATGATACATATATTGTCGGAGGAACGGAGTACTATAATAAAATAAAACAATTTCTGGAGTTGTTATAAATCTATGGAATCGACACGGATCACTCGTGCCTATTTGAAAGATATTCTGTCCTGGCAGGAAGCACACATCAATTTTGAGCACGCCGTCGCCGAACTTCCAAATGATGATCGGGGTAAAAAATCCGAAGGATTTCCGTACTCTATCTGGCAGCTTGTCGAACACATACGGATCGCCCAATGGGATATTCTGGATTTCACGCGCAATCCGGATTATAAAGAACGGAGTTGGCCGGATGATTACTGGCCGGAGCACCATGCACCGAAAAATGATGACGAATGGGAACGGGCAATAACGGCTGTGCGCACTGATCGGGAAGAATTCATAAAACTATTGGACGATCCGGATATTGATCTTTTCAAACCGTTTGAACACGGTACCGGCCAGACACTTCTCCGGCAGGCAATGCTCATTGCCGATCACACTGCTTATCACGTGGGTCAGATTATTCTGATTCGAAAGATACTTGAAAACACAGTTTGATCTATACAATACTACTATGAAATACAACCCAATAGATGCAACCCTCTCACGCATCAAATCACTTGCCAAAACCGGTAATCGTGAAGGTATGGCGCGATTTGGCATACGTGTCGATGATGCATTCGGTGTTTCGATCTATGAGCTCAGAAAGATAGCAAAAGAATTGGGTACCGACCATAAACTTGCCCTCGGGTTATGGGAAACCGGAAATCACGAGGCACGTATTCTGGCAGGTATGATCGATGACCCGGATCTCGTGACCGAAACGCAAATGGAATGCTGGGTGAGAGATTTCAACTCGTGGGACATGTGCGATCAGGTGTGCTCGAATTTGTTTGACCGGACAAAATATGCCTATAAGAAATCCGTCGAATGGACAAAAAGGGATGAAGAGTTCGTCAAGCGTGCGGGATTTGTCCTGATGGCCGCTCTCTCGGTACACGATAAACATGCAGCCGATTCGAAATTTGAAAAGTTTCTGCCGATCATCGAACGCCACGCAACGGATGAACGAAACTTTGTTAAGAAAGCAGTCAACTGGGCGTTGCGGCAAATCGGCAAACGTAATGCGCATCTGAATAAAAAAGCAATTGACGTTGCGGAGAGGTTCGGGAAAACAGAGTCGAAAGCTGCACGCTGGATCGCAAGGGATGCGTTGAAAGAGCTGAGAAGCGATAAAGTCCGGAAGAAATTACAGCATGAAGGTAATACTATCTTGAATACATAATGGAGAGATAGTTATATCTGTAATTATTCCGGTATATCCTGAACGTTCTCCTCACGAAGATCATTCTGAATGATCAAATATTCGTGTACAATTTTCCCTCCGATTAAATGTTCCTGTATGATCAGTTCAAGCACCGGCGGATCGCAGTCACGATACCATGCTCCTTCGGGATATACAAGTGCGATGGGACCCGATTCACATATTCTCAGACAATTTGCTTTTGTACGGTAAACCCTGCCATTTCGCGATAGTTCCAG
>SLQE01000008.1 GCA_007131635.1 Bacteroidota bacterium
AGACTTCAGGCGGTACATCTAGATTTACAGCACTTCCTTTTCGGCGATCCGCTCGGCGTGTCGCCCGGCGATCTCTATCTGACCGGAATCATCGGTATGGTCATTCTCGGGTCAATCATTTTATTTTACAAACAATTACAGCTTACTTCGTTCGACCCAACAATGGCAACTGCCATCGGTATGCAGACCGGTCTCATTCATTATTTCCTGATGGGGATACTATCGATGACAATCGTCGCATCGCTGCAGGCAGTGGGCATTATACTTGTCGTCGCAATGCTTATTACACCAGGTGCAACGGCTTTCCTGTTGACGGAACGCCTGCCCAGAATGATCGTCCTCGCATCTGCAATCGGAGCAGTCTCTGCTATAATCGGATTATATTTATCGTACTGGATGAATTATTCATCCGGTGCGGCGATGGTCATTGTTGTTACACTTATATTTTTAATTACACTGGTATTTTCTCCTAAACAGGGTATAGTGATAAAGGCACTACAGCGAAAACGAGCACAGGAACGTCATCGCAAAGACGATATTTTAAAAGCGGTGTATCATCTCTCAAAGGATGCGGAAAAAGCAGGTATCGTTCGTATCGCAAGTTACCTCGGTATTTCAGAAGTTATCCTGCAAAGATCAGTTCGACGTCTGAAGCAGCAGAAATTACTGACGGAAGACGACGGTAAAAACCTCGTGCTCACCGAAGCAGGTGAAAAAGGGGCGCTTAAACTAATCCGATCGCATCGGTTGTGGGAAACGTACCTGACTGAAAAAGCAGGCCTTGGCTGGGAACATGTCGATGAAGAAGCCGAACGATTAGAACATGAACTTCCCGACGATCTTGTAGACGAAATCGACGAGCGCCTCGGCTATCCCGAGTACGATCCGCACGGTGCACCCATCCCAAGAAAAGACGGTACCGTGAGTGAGACCAATGATCAATCGCTTGCTTCGTTAGACGTCGGAGAATCCGGGATAATTACGCGGGTGAGTGACCAGCTACCCGAAGTGCTTGCTACTCTATGGAAAGCCGGACTGGTTCCCAACGTACAGTTAACGGTAACAGACCGGGACAACGGCACTATGCATATACAGGTTGCGGAAAATACATACACGCTGGACGAAACGGCTGCGACACGTGTTATGGTAAGAAAGGTGTGAGTATGAACGTCCGGTAATTCTATACCGCAGACGGTATTGAATCAAAAACCCGCCGCCGTTTCGAACATCGCCTCATACTCCTTGCTGTATTTTTCAACCGCCTTGAAAATTGCTTCTGCTATCTGCTGCTGCCCCCGGGCATTGGCAAGAAAACGTTCTTCGTCTGCATTTGATAGATACCCTATTTCAAAAAGCACACTCGGCATTGACGCTCCGACAAGGACATAGAACCCTGCCTGACGAATACCGCGATTGTTTACCGTGGTATTTTCCACCATTTTATTCTGCAATATATCTGCAAACTGCTCACTATATCGGGCATACACACTATGCGCCATCGAAACGAGTATAAAATTTTCATCGGTCAGGTGTGCATATCGTTGCTCGTGGTCTTCCTCAAACCGGATCACCGAATTCTCACGTTCAGCTATCCGGATGGCTTCTTCGGTTCTTCCCGGACGAAGAAGATAAATTTCAAAACCTCTCTGAGGGGCCGGTTTACGCCGGGTAGAATTTGCGTGAATACTTATAAATAACTTTCCTCCCGCTTCATTTGCAATCTGACCGCGGCGATCTAATTCGATAAACTCATCCGTCTCACGCGTATAAACTACTTTTGTCCCGGGCATATTATTTTTGATAAGATCACCGAGTTTCTTTGAAACAGCTAACGTCACATCCTTTTCACGCGTACCCCGTACACCGATTGTTCCGGGATCCCTGCCACCGTGTCCCGCATCGATGACAATCACATCAAGCTTCCATCGATCGCGCTCACGTGCGAGCGCTTGTTGCATACTGGATTCGAGATGGGTTTGAGTTATTTCGGACGGATCGACCCTCTTATGTAATGCAACGATGATATCATTGCTTTGCGTGTCACGAAAAATATCGGTCGAGTGTACATCTCTGTTTAACTGAATGGATAGCTGGAATGCAGTGGGTGTTTGTTCGGGAAGCACACGTCTGACCGGAGTGACCGATCGGAAATTTTTGAACGCATTCATATCTGCGCGTGCCCCCACAACGGTTAAATAGAACCAGCCGTCCTCGCGGTAAAACCCGGAAAAATCCTTGATCGGATTATTGCTTTTGATCCTGAGGAGGTAGCCGTTTTTGCGTTCCTCGACTTCCAATCCGGTAACATCGACATAGTGATCCGGACGGAATTCACTGACCTTCAATTCACGACCGGTATGCTCAAATGTAACATCGGCGGGAAGTACAATATCCAGAAACGTCGCAAAATCGTGAAGCGGAACAAAAAGATCATTCCCTGCCACGATCACGTTTACCGGAAGCTGATACACCGACTGGGATCCGGTGACAATATCAGTCACGACAACAAACGGGTTATCGCCCGTTGCCTTTAACCGAAACCGCGTAGTTTTGAGCTCGATTTTCCTGGTTTGTTCAGCATAATAAAAACCAAGGTCGAGTGCTTCGGCGACATCACGCATTGATCCGTATATAATAGAATGCTCCGTAAATGTCGCTATCAGCGGTCTGTTGTCCCTGCCCTCCATCAAAACGCGGGACGTCTGAGCCATGGTTGCATATGAGCATAAGAGGATAAAAGTGATAACAAGTACTGCCGTTCGCATCATCGCAATCCTTCCGTTCATTTCTCTTTGATAGTATTGTTATTCAATTTTTCTGCATCGATATCGGATACGTGCTCTTTTTCAATAAGCATGCATATTTGTTCCAACTCTCTATCGTAATACTCTATTAAAACTATTTTCCCGATATCGTGAAGCAAGCCGGCTATGTATTCACGACCCGCAGTATGAATTTGTAATTTCGTTGCAATTGATCTGGATATATGGGCACACGCTAACGAGTGTTTCCAGAGTAATTCCATTTCCTTTGACTTCTCGCTTACCATATGGAACATTTTAGAGTGTATCGCCACACTTAAAAGAACATTGCATAATGCTAATCCCGGAATTTTATCGATCACTCTCTTTATAGTGTCATGCGGTTGACTCATCGTATCTCTTTGAACGATTTTGAGATTCCTAAATTTCGCTTATTCAATTCATTTGTTAATCGATCACCATGGATTATTTGCTCGGGCAGATAAACACCCCGTTCCGCTATCTCACCGTCGGCAAGCATCAGTGCGATCACCGATGTCGGATATGCCGTCGTTCGCATCATTGCCGTTATTCTTGCTTCCTTATCGTACCGGTCTGTCATTTCATATCGTAGGACTGCAACCCTTCCGTTTCTTTTGCCTTTGATATCCACGCGAAACAGAACGACATCCTGATCCGAACCCGTCAGCTTTTTCCGTAAGAGCTCGGTGAATAATTCCCGGCTGGTATGCACTCCCCCGCCGACCATCACCGGTTCCGAACCTGCGAATCCAAGATCCAGTAACGTCCTGAATTTTTCACAATGACCCTTATACCGAATAGTTTTATACGAAAGGTGGTCCACTTTGCCCTCGAGCATTTCCGGCAACAGAGACATCCCGCCTGAAGTATAGAAAGCTTCCAGTTCCCCATATGCATCTCCGAACGATAGCGATTCCAAACCGGTCAGCGACGGAACGAATTTTCGCACCCCCTGCTCGACAATTTCAGCGTTTTCGACATACTCGTTCAATAGTCCCTCAACGGAAAACATTAGCTGATACATAAGCGGCGGACGCGGATGCTGCGGCAACCCTCCTACCCGGGCTTTTATGGAATCTACATTCTCAAATTGATTAAACCCCGTCATCGCAAAGATATTTGACATGCCGGGAGCGAGTCCGCAATTCGGAATGATAATAACGCCCGCTGAATGTGCTTTCTTCGAGCAGCTAAGCTGTTCGCGAACTATATCACTATTCCCGCCAAGATCGAGTAAATGAGTTTTTGTCTCTATAGCAATGGATGTAAGTCTTGCATTAAACCCGTAGGGCAACGCACTGATAACTATATCATAATTCTGTATGAGAGCGGCAACCGCAGCATTGTCCTGACAATGAACCGAATGTAATTCCGGTTTTCCACCCAGTTTCAGGGCGGTACTTTTCAGATTATCATCATTTTGATCTGCAAGTCCAAGTTGATGATCCTTGCCAAATCGTACAATATCGTATGCGATTGCACTGCCCATCCACCCGGAACCAAGAACAAGAATTTTCATCGCCTCTCGACCTAAAGTAATAGTTTAAGCAAATGCTAAAACTTACAAAATAATAATGAAATTAATAAGGAAAATCAACGGATACGGGTTCATTTATTTCAAAATAATGCCGGTTTCCAAACTCCAGAACAATAAATCAAGCTCATCAAGCGGTATACCGACATTTTCGGCAAATTCCTTAAACTGGTTCTCGATGCGGTAGTATGTTTTTTTCGGTATATTTTCCGGAATCGCGGAGATTGCCCCGTAGGTATATAAATTCCGGAGAATATGACGATCAAGAATTGCGAGACTTTCATTCTTTCCGATATTACGTAAAAAATGTGTTGCCTCTTTTAATCCATATCCCGGAACGTATGCTATGAGTAACTCACGTTTTTCGAACGCGGAAATTTTTTCATCCAGCAGGAAACCATGAACGGAGGCGATGACAGTTTTCAGTGCCCGTAACCGTTTTGCCTTTGTATGATGGAAACGTATATAATAATCCTTACAATAAAGATATGGCAAAGGGTCGATATCCCGTTCACGAAAGCCGTGCTTCATTAAATTAGTAACTGCTTTTTCCGCGTTCACGGCGCTTGTCTGAGGGGTGAGGATACAATACGCCATCTCATAGAAATATTCTTCCGGTGAAACATTCCGGAATTCCCGTAACCTCTTTTTGATTTCTTTTTTTCTTTTAGAATATAGTTCGGTCAGCTCTTCCTGCATACGCTCTTTGTAAACGGTCCAACATTGGTTTATTCCCCTGAAGAAAGTCAAGTGTGTCAAACTTATCCGGCGGGAGCCAGCGTATCGATTCGAACACTTTATTTTTTACCTCACCACGGTATTCTTTAATCAGGAAATAATGCACCTCAAAAATACCGTTATCGGCATACGATTGTAAATGGGTGTCGTAAGGTTCAATAGTTTCGACGTTGATAGCCAGTTCTTCACGAAGTTCCCGTTTCAGGCAATCCCGTGCTTCTTCACCCGGTTGCATCTTTCCCCCGGGGAACTCCCACTGCAATCCGTACCGTGCATCCTTTTTCCGTTGACAGCATAGTACGTGCCCTTCCCGGATTATGATACCGACTGCAACCCTCACAGGATCAGGGTGTAACACGTTCATTTTTCGACCGATAATCCTTCAAAATATTTCAGTACATACAATGCGTGGTATGTCAACCACTTGCTTGGTTTTCCGTGCTCCTCTACTGCAGCTATCATTCTGTCGTTAAGGCTATTTCCCATAACCCAGTATTGTTTGCCGTCTCTATCGGTCTGCACTTTTTTTCTGATAGTATCGAGTGCTTTTTTGAACTCCTTGTGTCGCCGTGCACCGACTGCCGCAAGAGATCTCATGACATCCAGCAGATCTGAATTATAACTATTCGGATAGCCAAAGGTAAACCATTCGGTTTTTTCCAGACGTTTACCGAGACCCGGTGATTTTTGATACTCACGTTTAAGCGCAAGTATTTCATCACGCAATGATCGGCGTCTGGTGACGGGAACGCTTTCGCTGAACTCTTCGACGGTCTTTTTATATTTTTGGTTATTTGTCGGTACATAGATATAAACTTTCGTATCGCGCATTTCTTTCAGCAGAATATTCTTCGCACGTTTCATGACGGGCGTAAACCGGTCTTCGGGAACGAAACTGAGTGCGAGTAAAATTTTCGGAAGCGTCATGTGACAGGTCGGGAGCAATGAATAATCCATGACAAAACAATCAGCCCCGTTGTGTTCGATGATCCGCTCACATTGATATTCAATTCCCCGTAAAACCCGTTCGTCGCGTTCATATCCAAACTGCATCATCGCCCGGTATAAATTTGCCGAAAGGCAGTGCACACTGTAAAATCCGTCCTCATCTGCCCGCCCCAGTATAAATTCTATGCCTCGTTTAATTTCGGGGTGGTCGGGATTCGCATACAAATCCGCTAGAAAAGATAGCTGCCAAAATCCACCCTCATATTTTCTGTAAAGAAATTCGCCGGGACGCCAGAAAAAGGGTGCTTTTGTGAGAATCTTTTTAATCGGCGGATATTCATTAATTCTGTTATATGCTTCCCTGACTTTGGTTGCACGATGTGTTTTGTCGAGTATATTCGTAAGTGTAAGATATACAACAGGATGAACAGTCCGATCACCGATGGATTCCAGCAGCCAATCTATTGTCGCTTTTGATACTTTAAACATTGATGTTTATCCGTGGTGAATGAGTGCTGTTATTTCTTAAAGAGGAAAAATAAATCTGCCGAGATCACCGGTATTCCTAATCCATTCGAAAGATTACAATTCAATCGATATTTATCTGCCAATTTAACACACTCAACAATCAACAACCTGTCAAAAGTTTCATCTCGGGCCAACAAATACTAAGCCTTTGTTATTATTGAACTTAGCGACACAGCGAAAACGAGAGCTGTAAGTTATCCACCGGTTATCAACAAATGAAAACCGGTTTATGTTAAATAATTTCAATGGTTTGGGTTTATATATCGTGTGCGCCGTTAAACCAAAAGTTTATATACTTACCATATAAAGCTTATAATTATTTGTTGATTATATAAAAAATTTTTTCAATATGCAAGTTAAAACTGAGTCAACTCCTAAAAGTTAAGTAATGCCATGCCTGCCTGCCGCAGGCTTGGCTATCTATTTTGAATCATACTTATTATAGTATACTCAAACTTATAATGTATTACCTTGACAAAATCAAACACTTTAGTTATAATAATCAAATATTATTTTATTCGATGTTGCGTGAGTCGTCTTTCTTGTCTTACGGCAACACCGCATTGTGGAGCATGAAAATTAAGATAAAATACGGTAATAGCACACTAGAATTCCACATTCCCGATACCATCCGGACACAGGTACTCACGCCTCTGAACGATGTACCGGAGATTCCTCTGAA
>SLQE01000012.1 GCA_007131635.1 Bacteroidota bacterium
CCAATCAACAGAAAGCTTAGTAAAAATGCGAGAAACGGACTTCGGGCTTTCATGGAAGGGTAAACCATCTCTCTGGTTTCAGGAACGGTAAACGAGACCTGGCCATAATAAGAGGTATTGCCGGTAAAATATAGTTTCCTCCCGCAAGAGGTGCAATATGAGTTTTCAGAGGGTATTTCCGAACCGCAGCGAGTACAAAACATTCAAATATCTATTTAAAATTTACAAATCGGTTGTTTACAATAGTACAGTCGCAATTTCTATTCCAAATTACATGTCCGCAAATATATTTTATACTAATAAGAAAATATGCCCAATAACTATCAAATTTCACAACAATAAAAACATGGGGTGACAATATATCGATCTATTAACCACTTATTATGCAATAATTACAACAACTCGGTAATAATTACTACTATTTTATGAATCGAAATTACAAATTCGATTTAAAGGTAATTTTTACCGGAACTTCTCTTTTTAAATAACTATGTGATACTTCTCCGGTTATTTAGGTTTTCTAAAATGCAAATACAGCCGGTCAATCGCTTTGAATCCCAATTTTTGCGCGAGTTTTATCGAAGCAGGGTTTGACTCTTCCGCTCCCCAGATCGGACGCTTTCCCTTTTTGTCCATAAAATTAATCATATAGGTTGCAGTCTGAGCGGCATAACCTTTATTACGATATTCTGCGAGAGTATCGATCGAAATATCCCAGAACGTTTCGGTTTCAGCTGCTACATAGCAAAACGAGACGGGGTTACCATCGACGAACAAAGCCGCGATTGGTGAACGCAGCATTGCATCCATCAATTCGCTTTTGAGTTCATCCGGTACATGTTGAGCCGTAGACACCTCATCTGCATCCAGAAATCGAGCGGGATAGTGGTGTGTTGTTACTTTCTGCAGTTTATGGGGTAAGATATGAATGTAAACCGGGGATAGCTCCCAACCCGGAAGGATATTTTCGATATACCGGTAGTTTTCAACCGAAGTAAGAATCCGAAGCTGATCGCCTCCTGCCTCAATCGCACGCAATACGAGATCGGCATCGGGTTGTCCTATGACACACGTTAACCCATTCGTCGGATGCTGGATGATGGATGCAGTTGTTTCAAAACCATCGCGCGCATACACACGTCCCTCTCCGCTTAATACAATCCATCGAGCATATATCCAACGGGGAATATCCGGTAGTTCCTGTATTATTTTGCTGCCCCGGATACCCAATCTAGAACATTCCCGTCTGAAGAATGAATAACATATCTTTTGCCACTCTCGATATTTCCGTTCGTCAATATAGTCATTGTTAAAACCGTAGTGTAAACACCGTTTCCTGATCTGCTTTCGAACTGACGCTGATCGAACCCCCGTGCAATCGCATGATCTGACGGGAAAGACTCAGACCAATCCCCGAGCCTGTTTCTTTTGTGGTGAAGAACGGGATAAAAATTTTATCGATTGCCTCCGGTTCTATTCCCGGACCGTTATCTCTGACCTGAATTACCACACGTCCCTGACTGTCCAACCATGCGGATAGTTCGATCTTTCGGTCAGATCGATTCATCAATGCTTCGATGCTATTCTTGACCAGATTTATCAAAACCTGTTCGATCAGCTCCGGGTCGGCAGTAACCTCCAGCTTTTTCGGCTCAACCGATGTTTTTAATGAGACGCCGTTTTCCTTAATCTGGGTTTTGAGAAGTCTCACCACACTCTGAAAGATATCTTTTACAGCAATAATCTGAAATGCCGGTTTCGGTATGCGTGTCAGATTACGATAAGCTTGAACAAAATGAAGTAATCCCTCGCTTCGCTTTTCAATAGTCTGAAATGCATCCCGAATATCTTTGATCGATTCCTCATCCACGTCTTTTTGGACTAACGAACTGCCGGTTGATGCAAGCGATGCTATGGGAGTAACGGAATTCATTATTTCGTGCGTCAGGACGCGGATCAATTTCTGCCATGCTTCCATCTCTTTTTCTTCGAGTTCGCGGCCGATATTCTGCAACGATACAATCGTGTATTTCTCACCGCCGAGTTTGAACGCGGTGGCATACACCGCGAGGTGAAAGATATCATCTTTTGTCTCGATTTTAACGATCCTTTTTCCGCCGTCGCGCAACCCGATAACTGCGGCACCAAGAGGTTTGCTTATCTCTTCAAGTGATTCAATAGTTCGAAGTGATAGTTCGGACGGACCCTTTTCTTTGGTGGATATTAACGTCCGTAATAATCTCTTAGCGGCATTGTTTATGAGATCCACCTCTCCGTTTTTCCGAAATGCTATCAAACCGATACCGATGTGCTGCACCACCGCCTGCAAATACCAGTAATGCTCCTCTTTTCCGGAGCGCTGTTCCCGGATAAAGTTCATAACCTCATTGAAAGCGGCATGCAGTTCTTCGAATGACTTTCCCGATATTTTCGGTGTGAATGTTTGTGAGTAGTCACCGTGCCGGATTGCAAGCAGAAACCGCGACAGATCGCGGTTTGTTTGATCCACATACCTAACTAATCCGTATATTTGCAGAATAATTCCCAAACCTACTATTATGGACGTGGCATAGAAATCAGTTCTGAATATCAGAAAGAACAATAACAGCACGGTTGCACTGATGAGTAAAACACGAATAATAATCTGTAGTCGAAACAGTCGATAGATCATTGTGAATCGGTTGCTTTTATGACGATCATCGTCATATCGTCTTGCTGCTCGTTCGTCCCGATGAACGAGGAGACATCCTCGATAATATGATTTATAAGGTCTTGCGGTTCTTTTGAATCACCGGAACGTATAACTTCTTCAAGTCGGGATTCGCTGTATTCGTTTCGCCCGTCATTCTGTGCTTCGGTAAACCCGTCGGTATAGAATACAACAATATCGTCCCGGTTCATCGATAACGTTTCCTCCTGAAGTGTACGCTCGAATATATCGCCCCGTTCGAGTCCGAGCCCGATACCATCGGGTCGGAGATGAAAGGTCTTCCCGGATTTTGATTCACGGTAAATTGCTGTATTGTGTCCCGCCCGTGTGCAGGTTAACGTCCGGTTCTTTGAATCCACAACTGCAAAAAACATCGTCACAAAAAACTTCTCGGAGATTGTATTATAGAGTAAATTATTGACCCGGATCAGCACCTCTTTGGGTGAAGAGGTATACAGCATTTGGGATTGTATCATACCTTTGGTCAGCGTCATATAAAACGCAGAAGGTATTCCCTTTCCCGACACATCGGCAATAACAATCCCCAACTTATCATTCGGCATGGGAATAAAATCGTAATAATCACCGCCTACTTCTTTTGCGGGCAGACAGATCCCGGCTATCCGGAAACCGGGGATATGTGGATTTCTGTCCGGCAACAAAGATTTCTGAATGGAGCGGGCGATCTCGAGTTCTTTTGCCATCCGCTCACGTTCCAGTTCATTCTGAATATTGTGCAGAGCTATCAGGGTGTATTTTGTTTCACCAAGTTTATATTCAGTCGCATTCGCGGCCAGTGTAGTTTTTGAATTATGTATCACCGAATGTATGAGTTTCGTTTTCCCTGCCTGCAGGTGCAACAAGAGATCGCCTGTCTTTCTGCCTGCATTATTTAATTTAGCAATGTTTTTAATAGTCGGGACACTGAGTAATCTTTTGGCCGATTCATTGAGCAAAACAACGTTTCCGTTCGAGTCAAATGATATAAGTCCGGTGCCGACATGCTGCACGACTGTTTGAAGGAACTGTAAACTCTGCTCCCTCTCCGACCGCACCCGTATAAATTGTGCGGTAAAATCGGAAAATGTTTTTTGTAGTTGATCAAACGAAGGTCCTATTTTCAGACCGGCAAAGGATGTGGCATAATCTTCATATTTCATTGCCTGTAAAAACCGGTTCAGTTCTCTGTTGGTTGTCTCAACATATCTGATCAGATACACGATTTGAAATACTATGACTGCACCTATCAGAAATAATGTCGCAACGAAATCGGTTCTGAGGGAAAGGTACAATACAAGAAATACAGTAACCCCGAGCAAGAGTACCTGCATCGTAACATGTAGTCTGAATTTATTGTAGGCCATACTTTTCAAGTCTGCGGTATAGGGAGGCGCGTGTTAATCCAAGTTCTTTCGCCGCCTTGCTTATATTTCCTTCGTGTTTATCTATTGCTTTCAGTATCGTGATTTTCTCAACATCATCAAGTTTAAAGGATTCAGCATGTGTACCGTATTCAGCGTGTTCGCTACGGTGCAGTAAGAAGTCCTGCGGCTGAAGAACCTCGGTATCACTCATGATTATGGCACGCTCGACGGCATGCTGAAGTTCCCTGATATTTCCTGGCCACGAATATTTTTCCAGTTTCTTGAGAGCCGCCGGGTCGCATCGTTTAATGTTCTTTCGATAGCGTTGTGAATAAAGGGATATAAAATGTTCAACCATGAGCGGTATATCTTCAACCCGTTCACGAAGCGGCGGAACGTGAATCTCGACCGTGTTGATCCGGTACAACAAATCCTGTCTGAATTTATTCTTATCGACCATTTCGTGTATCGGCATATTCGTTGCGCATAGCAGACGGATATCGATCGGTCGCGGCGTGTTCGAACCGACGCGGTACACCTCACGGTTTTGCAAAACCGTCAGCAACTTTGATTGTTGCTGTAACGAAATGTTTCCGATCTCATCGAGAAACAGTGTACCGCCGGATGCGACTTCAAACCGTCCGGGTTTTTCCTGTTTCGCATCGGTGAACGCACCTTTGACGTGACCGAACATCTCGCTTTCAAACAACGTCTCGGTGATCGATCCCATATCGACGCTGATAAACACTTCGTTCGCCCGTTCCGATTGCCGGTGAATTGCCCGCGCCACAAGTTCTTTTCCCGTTCCGTTTTCACCGATGATGAGAATATTTGCATCCGTTTTTGCAACTTTCTCGATTATACCGAAGACTTCCCGCATTGCGGGCGACGTGCCGATCATGTCATGAAAAGGCTGATCCAGATCCGCACTGAGCTGCTGCTGCTGCTGCCGGAGCGAAGTTACCTGTATTCTTGATCGACGCAAATTTAATGCCGCATTTACGGTGGCGAGCAACTTCTCGTTTTGCCATGGTTTGGTAATGAAATCCATCGCACCTTCTTTAATAGCGCGGACAGCCATATCGATATCGCCATAAGCGGTGATAAGTATAACTACCGCAGACGGATCGATCTCCATAATTTTATTCAGCCAGTGGAATCCCTCCTTGCCGCTCGTCGCATCGCGGGTGTAGTTCATATCGAGAAGAATAACATCGTACGATTCATTTGTAAGGAGAAAAGGAATTTTTTCCGGATTCTTCTCGGTGTGTACTGAGGCAACATGCTGCTTCAAAAACAGCCGCGCGGCGGTGAGGACGTCTTCGTCGTCGTCGACGATGAGGAGTTTGCCTTGTTTTGTTGGTGTCTGGTGTTTCATAATATTTGTATGCTGATTTCAGAACAAAACAATCAGATATTGCCATCTACATCAATATACGAAATCCTTTGAAAAAAGTTGTCCGTTTTCGAACACCACTGTCCGGTAACATAGCACGCAACATTTGGGAATGCCCAAAAACCGCTCATTTTCCGAATTAATTATTTGGCCTGCTAAATGTAATATATTTATTGAGAAGTCTATAATAATTCGTAATTCTAAATTCGTAAATCGTAATTCCAACAATGGACCGAAAAATAGAAAAAAAGAAGTGGACACCAAAAAAGTTCGTCCTCCTTGCGGCTATTGGCCTTTTTGTATTCTTCATTCTGTACAATCTCGTCATCAGCGAAAGCGGATCGCGCCTGAACGTTGACCTTGAACGAATAACAATCTCGACCGTTCAATTGGGAGAGTTCCTCGAATTCATCCCCGTAAGCGGTACGGTCATACCTCTTCGCACAATATACCTCGATGCGATTGAAGGCGGCCGGGTACAAAAAATCCATATCGAAGACGGCAGCTTTATTGAACAAGGAGATACAATTCTCACGCTCACAAATAATACGCTGCAACTCGACGTATTTAATCGCGAGGCACAGATACTTGAACAGATCAATAATCTGCAAAATACACGGCTGAACTTGCAGCAGCAGCGGCTCCAATTGCGCGACCGGGTGCTCAACCACGAATACCAGATGATGAACCGTAAAAGAATGTACAATCAAAACAAAGAATTGTGGGAAAAGAATCTTATTTCAGAGCGAGAATATCTGGATTCGAAGGAAGCCTACGAACAAACCGTCCGCCAGCTTGATCTGGTTTCGGAGACTCTTCGGCTCGATTCGCTTGCGACTGAAAATCAGCTCCGACATATAGAATCATCACTCACAAGAATGATGACAAACCTCGAGCTGGTACAGCGGAGCCTCGACAACCTCGTGCTCACCGCTCCCGTAACCGGCCAGCTTACTTCATTAAATGCTGAAATCGGTGAATCGAAAAACCGGGGTGAGCGGCTGGGTCAAATTGATATTCTTGAAGGATTTCGCGTCCGCGCTTCAATCGACGAGCATTACATTGCACGGATCAATATCGGTCAGCGGGGCGAGTTCGATTTCGCCGGGGAAAGTTATTCCTTGGAGATCACTCGTGTGTATCCGCAGGTTCGTGAAGGCCGATTTGAAGTTGATATGGAATTTACAGATCGCGAACCCGACAACATACGTCGCGGACAAACATTGCGAATCAGACTTGCGCTCGGTGCACTCGAGGAAGCAACGCTCCTCGCGCGCGGCGGATTCTTTCAGAGAACCGGCGGTCAGTGGGTCTATGTCGTCAGTGCGTCGGGTAATCAGGCAATAAAAAGAAATATCCGGTTGGGTAGACAAAATCCTCAGTACTTCGAAATAATAGAAGGACTCGAACCGGGCGAGCGGGTTATTACTTCGTCGTATGACGGGTTCGGGGATATAGATCGATTAATTTTGAGATAACAAAATATTACAAATTACGTAAATATTAATAATCGAACACTGATGACACAGAAAATACTGATATTCACAGATTAATCAGTGTAAATCTGTTAAATCAGTGTCATCTGTGTTCCAATTATATCAACCAATAAACGGGAACCACAAACCATGCTACGCACAATCAATCTTAAAAAGCTTTACACCACCGAAGAGGTGGAAACTACCGCTTTAAACAATGTAAATTTAGAAATCCACGGAGGCGAGTTCGTTGCTATCATGGGACC
>SLQE01000102.1 GCA_007131635.1 Bacteroidota bacterium
GAACTCTGTCGATACTTTTATCGTAGCATCCCGGTTTGACGAAGGCGATCTTTCCGATTATTACGGAAATAGTATAGCGGAGGTTCATGTCTATGTTATTGAAGGGGGCGGTAATGACGTTACGGTTCTTATATGGGAAGGAAGTGACGAGTCGGCTCCGGATACGCTTATATATGAAAAAGATATATCCGACGAGCTCTTATTGGATGAGTGGACCGTCCATATACCGGCTGAACCGATTGTCTTACACCCGGATCGGGAATATTGGATAGGTTACAAAATAAATGCTACGGGAGGATTTCCATTAGGTGTGGATCATGGTCCCGCGGTACCGGGTAAGGGAAATATGGTTTTTTATGACGGTGTGTGGCAGGAGCTTACCGATTTGGCCGTCGATCTTGATTACAACTGGAATATTCGCGGTAAGCTTCAGGAAACACACCCGTCCGATAAGCTTATCTCCTCTTATGACGGCTGGCTGCTGGGACGATGGGTCGGAGATAAAAGCGTTACTTTAGTGAATGCGAACAACGAAAAAACCGTCGGTATGCCCGGGACTGCACATAATGCGATCACTGTTGGTGCATATGTAACCAAAAATAACTGGATGAATTTCGAGGATAAATACTTTAGCCGCAATAGTGTTCTCAACGATCTTGCCAGCTTCAGCAGTATCGGACCGACCGCCGACGGTCGGTTGAAACCCGAGATATCGGCTCCGGGCGACGTTACCGCATCTGCACTCGCAAAAAATTCGAGTTATGAGGATTTGGATATACGCATATTACCCGGAAGGAAACATGTATTGTTGCAGGGAACAAGTATGGCTTCTCCCCACGTCGCCGGTGCGGCTGCATTATTGCTGGGAGTCAATCCGATGTTAACGGGTGAGGATGTAAAAAGTGCAATAACGGGTGCTGCCGTTCAGGATGCAATGACAGGATCGTTCCCGAACAACAGATGGGGCTACGGGAAGATGGATATATTCGGTGCTGTAGTCCGGGAATTGGGGTATTCAATCCTGTTTGACAGAGAGCTGCTCACGTATCACGGCAGTATGCTCTCGTCATATACACTTACCGGAAGTAATAAAATTGCACTCAGGTTCTCGCCATCTACTGACGGATTTTTAAGCGGTTTGTTTGTCTCTATTATGGATATTCTCCCTCAGGAAGGATCATTGCAGATTGAGTTGTTTTCGAATGACGGAGGAGAGCCGGGTGTATCCCTTCACGGGCCGATTACCGTTGATTTGATCGATCTTCTTGAAAAATATTTTAATTATATAAATCTTACCGGATTGGATGCAGAGATCGAAGCTGGGAAGGAATATTTTGTCGTTTTATCATTGACCGAACCTGCCTCGTCGATCAGTGTTGCATTCGATAGCGGTACAGAAAACACCGGTCGGTCGTTGGTACACGATAATATATCGTGGAATACATTCCTCCACGACGGCTCATCGCGTGAATTTTTATTGCAGGTTGAGGTGACGTCGTTCGATGATGTTACATCGGTAGCAGGGTTTTCAGAGATACCCGTTGAGTATACGCTGCATCAGAATTACCCGAATCCCTTCAACCCATCGACCGTCATACGGTATGGTTTATCGCAGCAGAGCCCCGTGACGCTCACGGTGTACAATGTTCTCGGTCAACAGGTTGCCGAATTGGTGAACGAAGTACAGGCAGCGGGAAATTACGAGGTAACCTTCGATGCGAGTCATCTATCGAGCGGTGTGTACCTGTATCGTATGCAGGCGGGCAATTTTGTTGAGACGAAGAAATTCGTTCTGGTGAAATAACACGTTTGGTAGAGTGTAAAGGGTTTGGGGCAAGGAGCATGGGGCATGCGCCTTGCCCACGCCCCAAGCTCTACGACGTCAGAAACGCCACTCCGACAATTAAAAAAAACAGCAGATTTAAAACTACGATCACTGCCAACCATATCAACGTTGCCTTTGCCCAATTTGCTTTATTAATGTTGGTATTGCTTCCGAATGCCCATACAAAAAGCATGATAAAGCCGACAAGCGGAATCGCGGCGATGAGAAGCGTGATGAGCCAGTCACCGAGCGTGACAATGCCATGTGGCTGTACCTGTCCGGGAAAGGGTTGCTGTGAAGGTTGTTGCGGCTGCATGTGTTCCTCCGGTTTATTGACGAAAAAAGAATTTACAAATATATTAATTTTAGTCAGAAATAACAATAAAGATTGGGAATCGTCTGGATTTACTTCGTTAGTGGTAGTACGATAGGTTTAGATGTACTTTACAATGATTTCTGTTCGAACCACTTTAGTTGTACGAAATCGGGTGCGGCACCGACAATACTAAATGCATTTGAGATGGCCTCACTACTGTATCTTATTCGACATTGATTACTGGAAATATCAAATTCTTTTTCCCGTCCCGCCCCGGAGATGAGCACGGCGCCGAGGATATCGATATTGTTTGCAGAAACACTAAATGTATGTTCTTCATTATATTGCTGCCATACCAGAATAGCTCCGTTCACGGTGAGGTCACCGCTGAATTCTGCACTGCCTTTGACTACGAGTATTCCGTTTACGGTAAAATTACCTGATGTCGACAGATTCCCGTCAATAAAAAGCATCCCGTGTGCGGTAACATCTCCGGAAAAACTGACATTTTTATTGCTTCCTGACGGTTTAATATATGTATTTTGCGGATCGGCGCTTGTTCCGAATGTCTGATTACCCGAGAAACTTGTTTGGGTTATGGAAACATCGATATGTTCTTCAAGGTCATCGATAATATCTTTTGGGTTGGTGATGTCGTTCCGGACCACGACCGACGGGGAAGCGCCTGCACCTATTAAGTGATGATCGCTGTCGCTGCTTTCATTGATTGCCTCGTTGGCATCGCTCTGAGTTGCAACCGTAATAGCCGGCAGTACATCTCCCCCCGCAATAACTTGTTTGTTCAGATCGTGATCTCTTCCGTCGATCACAATAGAATTCCCGCTAAATCCAAATTCAATATTCTGGTCGTGAAAACCGAGAGCGGATGTCGGTTCAATCGCATCCTGTATAAGAAATTGGGAACGAATTAAGTAGTGAGAGTTACCGTAACGGGAACGCACATCGACATCGATTGAACCGGCAGCGTTTTCTGCCACATGAAAGCTGTCGATTCCACCGATTTGTCTTTGTGTAATAACCCAGTTACCGTCGGTGCGGTACTTACCGTCGACTGAGAGTTCCATGAGTGCTTCCTCGGCTGCGGAATAGGCAATGTTGCGCGCCATAACATCCTCGTAGTACGTCAGCATATTTATCATCGAGGCATGCGTCTTCTCCGTATTATTTTTTACAATAATGCCTGTCATTATCGGAAACCCCGTTATTAAAATTATGGATAACTTGCCCATCGATGGAAGCTCCTGTTCCCTCAGGTTTTCAATTATCTGTGAATATTTTTGTACCTTAATAAACTATTTGTTCAAACCATTTTAGTTGCACGAATGCCGGCTTTACACCGACAATTTCGATTGCTTTATCTATAGCTTCATTGCTATACCTTATCCGACCCATATTAGTGCTGAGGTCGAATTTTGTACCCTCGCCTGCGCCGGATACGACGACAGCACCCAGGATATTAACAAGGTTTCCCGAAATGCTAAATTCCAGTTCTTCGTCCCATTGCTGCCATATCAGTATAAGTCCATTAACGGTTACCGGACCGCTGAACTCGGCACTGCCTTTCACAATGAGTATTCCGTTTACCATTAATGTACCTGAGACCGAAAGGTTACCATCTATAAAGAGCATCCCGTTCGCAGTTGCTCCTCCGGAGAAACTTACATCTTTATTGCTTCCTGTAGGTTTAATGAGTGTATTTTGTGGATTCGGATTAGTGCCGAACGTTTGAGGTCCTGAAAATCCCGATGCTTGGATGGTTACATCGACATATTCTTCGAGTTCATCTATTATATCTTTTACATCGGGAATATCGTCCTGAACCTGAACCGACGGAGATCCGCCCAGACCGATAAAGTGATGCTTAGGATCGGTCATTTTACTTTTTGCTTTATTAGCGTCCTGCTGAGTGGGGACGGCAACCGCCGGTACCACCTCGCCGCCCGATATTAGTTGTTTGTTTAGATTGTGATCTCTGCCGTCAACCGTGATAAAGTTTCCGCTGAATCCAAAATCAATATCCTCATCCGAGAAACTGATGGCAGCCGCCGGTTTTATTGTCTGCGGCAGCTGGTACCGGGAGCGAATAATATAATTGGAGTTCCCGAAGCGGGAATGAATATCAAGGTCGACCGTGCTTTTTGCGACTTTTATTACACGCGTGCTGTCGATGCCGCCGATGTTCCTTTGTTTAATAACCCAGTTCCCGTCGGTGTGATACGTACTATTGAGTGAGAACTCCATAAGGACTTCCTCGGCTGCGGAATATGCAATATTACGCGCCATAACATCCTCGTAGTACGCCAGCATATTTATCATCGAGGCATGCGTCTTCTCCACATTATTTTTTACAATAATGCCTATCATTATCGCAAACCCCGTTATTAAAATTAAGGATAACTTGCCCATCGATATAAGTTATTATTTAATGAGATTTTAATATATCTGTGAATAGTACTGCACATTAAAAGACTTTCTGTTCAAACCATTTTAGTTGTACAAAAACAGGCCGTACGTCCACCATGTCAATAGCCTGCTCAATAGCTTGTTTGCTATACTTTATATCACCTTTATTTGTGGAAAAGTCAAATTCTGTACCCTGCCCGGCGCCCGAAATGAGAAGGGCACCGAGGATATCGACGTTGTTGGCAGAAATACTGACTTCCAGTTCTTCGCTCCACTGTTGCCATACCAAAACTAGTCCATTTATGGTTACCGGACCGCTAAATTTCGCACTGCCTTTAACTACGAGTATTCCGTTTACCGTAAATCCTCCCGACGTTGACAGGTTGCCGTCGATGAAAAGCATGCCGTCAACCTTTACGGTTCCCGAAAAACTTACCTCTTTATTACCACCTGTCGGTTTAATTTTTGTATTTTGTGGATTCGCACTTGTCCCGTAGATTTGCGATCCTGAAGGACTTGAAGAATTTATTGTTATATCGATATATTTTTCAAGTTCATCTATTAATTCTTTTGCATCAGGGATGTCGTCCCGGACATGAACCGACGGAGATACTCCCTGACCGATAAAGTGGTGATTATTATCGGTCATTTTACTCACTGCTCTGTCGGCATCTTGCTGAGTAGTGACGCTGATTGCCGGCACCACATCGCCACCCGATATTAGTTGTTTGTTCAGATTGTACTCTCTGCCATCGACTTTGATAGAGTTTCCGCTGAATCCAAAGTCAATTTCATTATCCGAAAAACTCACAGCAGATTTTGGGTTATATGTCAGTGGTAAACGGTACCGGGAGCGAATTATATGGCGAGAATCGCCGTAGCGGGAATGGGATTCGATATCAACCATATCTTTTGCAATTTTCGTCACGCGTGAGCTGTCGATCCCCCCGGTTTGCCTTTGTCTGATAACCCAGTTACCGTCAGTGTGATATCCATGATCGTGTGAAAGTTTTAAAAATATCTCCTCAATTGCCGAGTTGGCGGTTGTGCGTGCCAATACATCCTCGTAGTATGCCAGCATATTTAACATTGAAGCATGCGTTTTCTCCACATTATTTTTTATAATAATGCCGGTCATTATCGCAAAACCCGTTATTAAAATTATGGATAACTTGCCCATCGATGTAAGTTCTTGTTTTTACATAACCACGTAGTGGTAACTATTCTTGTCAATAGTCATTGGATATTTCTATGATAAATAACACTTTCCCAGGTCGCAACGGCATATATGAAGTCGTTTGTAATATTATCAAAATATGCAAACGGACTTTCAATGCGAAGTGTAACAGATGTCGATCTCACGGAATCGGCGACTGATGTTATATTGTTACCGGCATCCTGATATGTTAACTGGAATTGAGTTACCCCCGATCCGCTCCCGGTAACAGTGCCGTCGACGACCCGATATAACGGACGAACATTCGGATTCTGATCTCCGGAGGAAGTGCTCGCCGGTCCGAGAGCATATGTAACAGTATTGACAGTTCCGTCATCGTTTATATCAGCTTTAAAGACAATGCTGTCCTGTCCGAGTGTCACGAAGGGACTGCCTGATCCATCCGGAACGCCGTGGCCGATTTTATAGAAATCGAATTCAATCATGCGAACGGTATTGATCAGCGCTTCCTGGGTTAAAAGCTCGATGGTTGCCTGGTACGAATTTTGATTCATCGACATATTAAAGGTCAGTATAAGCACAATGATTGTTCCCAGTATAAGGGCAGCACCGATATTGTCGAGGAGAGAGGCCATAAGGTAATAATTACTGGTTCCTGATTGCGTTATTTGATATAAGTTTACGCAGAAGGATACCTTCCATTGATTGTGGACCGATATTGTTCTCCATATTCGGATGCCAGACACGAACCTCCACCAGCTTATAGTGTGTCCGGGCCGTTGTCGGATTACCGAGATTATCCGCATATGTCACATCGACCGATAGTTCAAAACCGGTGTGATAGTTTGTATGTATGGTTTCTGTATATCCATAGTAATCGTCAACATCATTGAAATCATGACGCGTATTCTCTCCCGTGTCCGGACCAAAGTGAGTAAACTGTGTAAGTTCGTTTACATCCTCGACCTGTATCCGCGATCCGTCGGATTCGATGTTTGCCTGATCAAATGCTTTTGTGTCGATTTCGGCAAGTGTAGCCTGCGCGATCGATAATGCAGAGATCGAAACTTCCGACATGATCATATCGGAACCGCGATCGACTGACGTTCTGTTCACGGTGAGCATAAGAGCGGTCAACAGAATGAGAGCGCAAATTGATAATGCTATTTGAAAGGTTGACATTGTTATTAAACCGGATTATTTTTTGGTGTCATTAAAAAATATATTTTCATTTCTTATTACATCTGCGCAGATGTGTATGATAGATAACAAAACCTGTGCCAGGACAGAAGAATGCCGTTTAAAGTGAATTATCGTAAATTTGCTTTCATTTTTAGCCTGCAATGACTAAAGAGAGGTCATATTTACCTTTGGTTGTAGATACTACAATTCGTGGTTAATATAGAGTGTACTCTGAAAAGTATGGATCAGATTCTATGGCAAC
>SLQE01000066.1 GCA_007131635.1 Bacteroidota bacterium
ATACTTGAGCCGCTTGACCTTTCAAATACCCGAACCTATATGCCCGAGTCACTACACGGGAATGAATTAGCCTTCGGCTATAGCGTCCTTTCACGACGGGGTGAGCGTACGAAGATCGATTATTTCAACGCTGAAGGTGTGCAAGCTTCGGCAGGTTTTTCCTCCAATGTAGAAGATCTTGGAAAGTTTGCCTCCTGGCAATTCAGACTACGCGAATCTACCGAACCGGAAATATTAAAGCCGGCAACGCTCAATTATATGCACAATGTACATTGGACTAATCCCGATTTTAAAAGTACCTGGGGACTGGGTTTTAGTGTGTATCAAGGTCGTGATGGAAATAAATGGACGGGACACGGCGGATATTGTCCCGGCTATCAATCGACACTTCAGCTCAATCTTGAGAAAAATCTCGCCTATTCGGTCATGGTCAATGCCAACGGTGTCGATATGAGTAAATATGTGAACGGAATTCATGGGATACTAACCAAAGTGAGCAGCAACGGACATACTGAAGAAAATGAAGCACAAGTAGATTTGGGCGAATATTCCGGCTACTATGAATGGAAAGGTTGGAGGACAATGCAGGAACTATATATATCGACATGGGAAGGGCAGCTGGTAATGCTCTCCCTACCGACCGATTCGCCTGCGGAAGACATGACTTTGTTCAAACATATCGAAGGAGATACCTTTCGCAGGGTAAGACCTGATGGTGAGCTTGGAGAGAACCTTGCATTCGATCGGGACGAAAATGGCAACATCTATCAATTCAGGCGATTTGATAATTGGACGTTTGTTATGGTGGATCGATAACATGGAAGGTTGATTCGTAGTTGGTGATGCAGATAAAATTTCAAAATGATGTTTATGATCGGCCAAACGATATCACATTATAAGATACTGGAAAAATTAGGAGAGGGCGGCATGGGTGTTGTGTATAAAGCCCACGAAACCTCTGAAGGAGACGAGTTTGTGTGAAAAGTATGATTCTTTTCTGTTTTGTGATCCAAACGGCTACCCTATGTTTATCATTGTCGGTAGTGACACGAATACACTTGACTCCTCGAGCTGAGAGGGCAAGCGTGAGAGCATCCCCCCTTGGAAAGGGGGGATTATAGGGGGGTCTGTTCCTACAAATAACTACTTTTCACACGGTCTCAGACCTTTGGACAAATTCGATCGCACCGTTGCGCTGAAGTTTCTTTCCTCTCATCCCGGGGCCGGTGATCGCTGAAATTATCTCTGAGCAGTAATAATAATTATTATTGCATTAATTCCGAACTTATCGTATTATTAGTTTCATTCCGGCGTGAAACGGCATTAATGCTTTCCCTGGATGCATAATAGAGTGCATAATGTAAGGAATTTACACACATGGCAGGCGAATTAACCGGTCATTACAAAATACTCGATGCGGCTGGGGAAAATTTATGCAGGGTTGGGAATGAAGGAGGAAGCAAGTGCAAACGGGAAAAAGGGCGTCGATATTATTACTCAGTCTGTAGATGCTCTGCAACTTCCCGCTTTTAAAGAAATACTTGCAGAGATATTCGCTCAGTTAAACAGACCTGCCGAAGCAGTGGACGTATTAAGAGAGCTCTCGGCAATACCAAATTATACGTCTGTACACAGATGGAAGATCGAACCATGGTATGATCCGATACGTGACTCGGAGGAGTTCCGGCAGCTGATCCGGGAATTTGAGGAAAAATAATAAACGAGTTTCATGAAAAGATATACCATTCTTTATGTATTCCCGATATATGTACTCGTTGTATTTACAACGTTATTACCTCTCCACGCTCAAATATACCAACCACGGTTTAAACAGTTGAACATCGACCACGGCTTATCCCAGGGACATGTCAAAGCATTTCTCCATGACCGTCGTGGATATATGTGGATTGGTACAAGAGACGGTCTGAATTTATATGACGGGTATACGATTAAAGTATACCGGCATAATGCATTCGATTCGACAAGTGTATCCGGACGTGATATAAACGTAATATATCAGGATGACAAAGATTGTATATGGATCGGTACGGATGGGTTGAATTTGTACGTCCCTGAGTCGGATAACTTCCGGCGATTTCTGCTCGATGCCAATGGCGCCGGACCGCCGGTTGTTATCGCATTATATCGTGACGATAATGATATGCTTTGGGTAGGAACTCTGTCAGGACTATTTCTTTTAAATATCAAGACAGGTGAATATAAGACCATCTTACATGATCCGCAAAAACCCAATACATTAAGCAACGATAATATACATTCACTGCATGCTGATCGTTCTGGAATGTTGTGGATTGGAACGAATTCCGGTTTAAATACGCTTGACCTTGTACGTTATAATGACGAATCGAGATTGCATTTTACCCGCTATACGAATGATAATACACACGTTCATGGTTTCACTGCCGCCAACGTGAGTGCCTTATACGAAGATTCAGACGGTACGCTCTGGGTTGGTACAGAGTTAGGATTATTTAAGACCCGACGATCTTCAGAACATGGTGTTATGTTCCGGTACATTCCCCATCAGCATGAGTCGCTTCGAGACAGTTGGCAAGGAAGAGTCGTTGCCATGACCGGCGACAAATATGGAAATATCTGGCTCGGCACCTCCGGAGGACTTGCAATTTTAGACCCGGCGACAGAAGTATTTCAGTATGTATTTCATCACCCGCTAATTCAGGATGGATTAAGCTATAATTTGATACAGACGATTTATGTAGATAATAGCGGCAAAATCTGGATAGGAACTGTCGGCAAAGGCGTCGATATATACGATCAGAATGCCAAGCCGTTTTATTTATATCGCGGCTATCCGGATAAAGAACCTTTCTTCGGGGAATTATCGGTAACCGGGTTGCTTGAAGATGACGCCGGTACGATATGGATCGCCTCGAATGTGGACTTGTGGCGATCTAATAGGAACGAGCCTGCATATGAAAAATTTCATTTGAGACAGTACGGAAATCCTAATATATATTATACACATCGGGATGAGGAAAATCGTTTGTGGTTTGCGACATCCGATGGTCTGTTCCTTGTCTATCCGGGAATCGATCGCATCCATCATTATAAATATAACCCGAATGACGAAGATGGAATAAAATCAGATATAGTCAGGCACGTGTATGAAGACAAAGCGGGTAACATCTGGGTCTCAAATTCGAATTATTTAAGCAAGTGGAATGAAGAAGATAACAGGTTTATTCATTTTCATATATCATCGATACCCGAAGAACCGATTATAACGAGTGTCGGGCAGACCGGTGACAATGTTTTCTGGATCGGATGGACACAGGGGCTTGTTCGATATTCAACGAGTACGGGAGATGGAAGAAGTTTTCAAAACAATCCACTCGATCCGGCGAGTATAAGTAACAATTTTATTACGTCAATCCTCCCCGATCCATCGCGTCCGGCTGAGGTGCTCTGGATAGGAACCGGCGGAGGAGGACTGAACAGGTTTGATGTCCATTCCGAAACATTTGAGCATTACACCGTCGAGGACGGACTGCCGAATGATTATGTGTATGGTATACTATCTGACGAAGACAGACGACTATGGATTAGCACAAACCGGGGTGTTTCGCGCGTTGATATTCAAGCACTCGAAGCCGGGAATATCGCACATGCGTTCCGGAATTACGATGTCACCGATGGATTACAAAGCAACGAATTCAATACAGGCGCATATTATAAAAATGACAGAGGTGAGCTTTTCTTCGGCGGTATTAATGGGTTTAATATTTTCAATCCATCATTGATAAATGACAATTTGTATAAGCCACCGGTAGTGTTTACGGATTTTCTTCTCTCGAATCAATCCATTTCGTTCAGAGCAGTTGAATCTCCCCTCCAAAAGCCGATAGGGGAAACCGGCCAAATAAAACTCTTACACCACGAGAACGTGATTTCGTTCGAGTTTGCATCGCTTGATTTTACTTCTCCCGAGAAAAACCAATACGCATATATGTTGGAAGGGTTTCATAAAGAATGGATTAATGCAGGAACCAACAGAACCGCAACATTTACAAACCTGAAACCCGGAACCTATACCTTCAGGGTTCGCGGCTCGAATAACGAC
The DNA here is from genome assembly GCA_007131635.1 of Bacteroidota bacterium. Classification (GTDB taxonomy): domain Bacteria; phylum Bacteroidota; class Ignavibacteria; order T3Sed10-11; family T3Sed10-11; genus T3Sed10-11. Next base: position 4,103 of record SLQE01000066.1, read on the forward strand.
GGTGTATGGAGCCACCGGGAAGCATCGATAGTGCTCGTCATCGATCCGCCTTTCTGGCAGACGTGGTGGGCGTATATATTGTATGCAGTCGGTGCCATTTTTGTATTGTATCTATTTCGCAGATACGAAATGCGCAGAATAACGTTGAGAAATCAATTGCGTATCGAGCACGTAAGGCGCGATAAGATGACCGAAATGGATTCATTGAAAACAAGATTCTTTGCAAATATATCACACGAACTCCGTACCCCGCTCACACTGATTTTGGGTCCTGCGGAACAACTGAGCAGTGAGCTCGAAAATGAGCAGTCGCGGCATAAGTCGCAGCTTATTTATTCTAACGCGCAGCGACTGCTTCGACTTATTAATCAACTTCTCGATATTTCGCGGCTTGAATCCGGAAGCATGAAATTGCATGCCGGATTGTATGATATAGTGCCGTTTCTGAAAGGTATCACTATGTCATTTTCCGCATACGCGGAGCGAAAGCGCATAGACCTGAATTTCACGACGACCGAAACTCGGATCGCGTTATATTTTGACCACGATAAAGCTGAAAAAATCTTCATTAATTTAATTTCCAACGCAATTAAATTTACACCCACGGGTGGATCGGTCTCGATTACCGTTTCAAAAGAAAAAAGTTCGGCGGGATCGCATGTAAATATCTCGATCAGTGATACCGGGATCGGTATACCTTCGGACCAGCTCGTTTTTGTCTTCAACCGGTTTTATCAGGTAAACGGTTCGGACTCGCACGAACAGGAGGGAACGGGTATCGGGCTGGCGTTTGTAAAAGAACTGGTTGACCTTCACCACGGTTCGGTGAGCATTGCAAGTGAGATGGGGACGGGAAGCGTGTTCACGGTGAAACTACCGCTGGGAATGGAGCATCTCTCCCCTGATGATATACTGGATCGGGACAAACAAATATTGGATGATATACCCCGGCCGGCCCACGAATCGATATATCTCGACGATGACTTTATTGAGGATGAAAATGGCACTGATGTTCAGGCCGATGACAATGAAATCATGATTCTGATTGTCGAGGATAACCCTGATCTTAGAGTATATATAAAAGAACAGCTGAAAAACAGATATAGAATCATAGAAGCTGCAAATGGGACAGAGGGATTCTCGGCGGCGTCGGATAGTATCCCGGATTTGATCATCAGCGATGTGATGATGCCGAAGATGGACGGCTATGAGTTTTGTCAGAAAATAAAAAACGATCAGCGGACAAGCCACATCCCGGTCATACTTCTTACTGCCCGGGCAGGTGAGAAAGACAAGTATACGGGTCTAAAAACAGGTGCCGATGAATACCTGACCAAACCGTTTAGCAGTGAGGAACTTATACTCCGCATTGAAAATCTTATTGAATCCCGCCGCCGATTGCGGGAGAAATATTCGACCAATGTGGCTATCAAACCAACCGATATTGCGGTAACGCCGGTGGATAAAAATTTTCTGGAACACGTTTTAACTGTGATCGATGCACATATAAACGATCCCGGGTTCTCTGTTGAAACCTTTGCCAAACATGTCAATTTGAGCCAATCGCAAATGCATCGGAAATTGAAAGCGCTGACTAATATGTCCGCGAACCAATTCATCCGTTCAATCCGTATGCAACGAGCGCTTGAGTTGCTGAAGAAAAATGCCGGTAATGTCGCGGAGGTGGCGTATATGGTCGGATATGAAGATCCCGGCTATTTTACCCGAACATTTAAAAACTATTTCCAATACCTGCCGTCGGAAGTGAAACGGGAGTAGTGGATATTTCTATTTGTGAACGAGTAAATAGAATTTCTCAAATTTACCCCCTTTTGAGGTCCTCAATTCCCCATAATCGGTAAAAACTACCCATCAGATTAATTTGCAAGATTTATCCCATTAAATGTAGAAATAATCCTACCTACCTAAGATATATTATCTATATATTTACCCGCATAGACATAGAGTAGAGTGTGTCTTTTATTTTTTCCTAAATCCAAAACCCTGTAAATGTTTAGTTTTCGCTGTAAATGATACTCTTCTTGTAATAGACGATTTTGACCCCGAAATTCGGTTTCGGGTATTCAATGAGCGAAGGTAATCCATAGAAAATAATAATAATAGATCATGAACCAACACAATAAGTCAGAAATCAAACCTATTGATAAATCGGATATAACAAAGTTTCACCATGAACAAACGGAGAAAGCTTTACGCTCCAACGTCGAGAATTATCGGGCAATTCTTAACTCTGTAGGTGATGCGATGATTACAATCGATACCGGCAGTACCATAACCGGTATGAATCCGAAAGCAGAAGAACTTACCGGCTGGAAAGAAGTAGAAGCAAAAGGAGTTTTGTTTACCGATATAGTAAATATTAGTATGGACGAAACCGGTGAAAAAAGCGGATATACCATTGAGCAATTTCCCGAAAGTCGGAAAACAGCGGAATCGAACGGTCATCTTTTGCTCATTGCAAGAAATGGAAATAAATACCGGGTCTCGGTTTCATCTGCACCGATCAAAAATATTGCAGGTAAAATGAATGGCATTGTATTGGTGATGCGGGATGTGACGGAGGAATATACATTACAGCAAAGAATTATTGAAAGTGAAAAGCAGTTCCGTTCTCTGTACAATTCAATGACAGAAGGGGTTTGTCAGCATGAAGTGGTTTATGATGAGTCGGGCAGCGCAATCGATTATCGGATAATCGATATAAATACGGCATATGAAAATATTCTCGATATGCATAGAACAGATGTTGTCGGTAAACTCGGTTCTGAAGTTTACAAAACAGATGAAGCGCCGTATCTCGAAATCTTTTCGGATGTTGCCGGAACGGGTAATCCTGTTCAATTCGAAGTATATTTTCGTCCCTTAAACAAGCATTTTTCAGTATCTGCCTTTTCTACTGGGAAAGGTAAGTTTGCCACTGTTTTTGGAGACATATCGGAGCTCCGGCAGGCGGATGAGCGAATTCGACTTCAAAGTGCCGCACTGGAAGCTTCTGCAAATGCTGTCCTCATTACCGATCGTAACGG
>SLQE01000127.1 GCA_007131635.1 Bacteroidota bacterium
ACTCAACTCCCCGGCACGCACGAGATCACCTTCGATGCATCCCAACTTCCAAGTGGTGTGTACATCTACCGGATGCAGGCTGGTGAGTATGTTGAAAGCAGGAAGATGCTCTATCTCAAATAGTATCATATGATACGGTGTATGATTCAATAAAATTATTAACTGATGTTACGCAAATGGTATCAATAGTAAATTTTTTATTTAACCCTTTCAGGGTAAATCATTTTTACTGGTTACCCGAAACCAAGGGCGGTGCCCTTGGCTGATATATTTGTCCCCTTCGGGGACTACTTTCGGCAGTTTAACCCCGAAGGGGTTACATATATCAGGTCGGGGCAACGCCCCGACATAAATATTAACAACAAAATGCAACCCTGAAAGGGTGAGATATGATACTTTGCGTAACATCAGTTATTAATGTTTAAGGACATTATGAAAAAAAAACTGCTCGCACTTTTTATAATCTGTTCGCTTTTTATTTCGTGCTATATCAATGAACCGGAAAGTACGGCAGGTAAATTCGCCATCTATCTGCTTGCCGATACTACTATAACGATAAACAATCTGCCGGATAAGCCAATTGATGAATTCGTATTGGCAAGATCGCCCTTAATATCTCTCGATGACATTATTACGTATGAATGGCCTATCCATTTAGTTCATGTCAAGCAAACTGCTGAAAGAAGACTGACAAATCTATCAAAACCGGGAACACTGATTGACCGACCTTTTATTGTAATCGTAAATGGTGAAAGAATATATATGGGTGCAATTTGGCCTGCACATTATTCCACCATGTGTTTGTATCCGCATATTATCCTTCCTTCGTTAAACCCATACCATATCATGCATGGTATAGATAGGGAAGATAAAAGGATGGATAATAGAATATTTACTGTGCTAAAAAGTTCCGGAAAATTAGTTTATCCTTTAAGAGAGGACCAAAATGAATAATAAATATATATTTATCTACCTGCTTTTTGCGTTAATAATATCCCATTGCGGCGAACACATTGCAGGTCCGGAAACATCCGAAACAAGAGAATTGACCATCGCCGAAAAACATCTCGTCGATTCGGGCAATGCCTTTAGCTTGAAGTTGTTCCGGGAATTGAACACGGTCGAGATCGGAGAAAATATGTTCATCTCGCCGCTCAGCGTTTCCTATGCGCTCGGAATGACGCTCAACGGCGCTGCTGGTACGACATATGATGCAATGGCTAAAACGCTCGAATTACAGGGTATGTCAATCGAGGAAATCAATAAATCATATCAGAGCCTAATGAAGTTGCTCACGACGCTCGATCCGAAAGTAATATTCGAGATTGCCAATTCGATCTGGTATCGTGAGGGATTCCATGTCGAACAGGAATTCATCGACATCAATAAAGAGTATTTCGACGCGCTGGTGAGTGCCTTAAACTTTGATGATCCAAAATCGGTGGATATTATAAATAACTGGGCGAGCGAAAAAACACACGGCTTGATTGAAGAAGTAATCGAAGAAATCGACGGTGCGACGATTATGTTTCTGATAAACGCTCTTTACTTCAAAGGCACCTGGTTGTATGAATTCGATCCGGATAAAACGAAGCCGGTGCCGTTTTACCTTGCCGACGGCTCGCAAACGGATGTTCAAATGATGAGTCAGCTCAGCGAATATCATTACTACGCAAACGAACAATTTCAGGCGATCGATTTACCCTACGGGGATGAAAAATTCAGTATGACTCTGTTTCTTCCCCGGCCGGGTATCAATATAGACGGACTTATATCGCAGATTAATAATCAGTTGTGGAGTTCGTGGATTAACGGTTTCCCGAAAGAGAAGCTGAAAGTAAATTTATACATGCCAAGGTTTACCGTCGAATACGAAAAAAAACTGAAAGATGTGCTTACATCACTCGGCATGGGCATCGCGTTTGATGCTTCTGCCGATTTTACGAATATCAATAAACATGGTGGTATTTGGATCGATGATGTAACTCATTTCACCTACGTCAATGTCGATGAAGAAGGCACGGAAGCCGCCGCGGTTACTGTCGTAGAGATTATAAGGTCAACATCCGGTGGTCCTCCTGTTATGCGTATCGATCGTCCGTTTTTCTTTGTGATACGGGAAAACCATACCGATACTATATTATTTATGGGGAAGGTGATGAATCCGAACGAGCAATAAGAAAGGAAGAATAACCATGAAATTATTCTTGTGTACAATCATCCTGTCTTTTATTCTGTTTATATCCTGTTCATTGTTTGAACGGGAGGATGATTTGGGATTTTGGTATGAAATAGATGACCCAACCCTCACTCAGGATAGCTCGTTGGTTCCCGGTGTTTGGAACTGGGGTTGGTCGACTTACTATTTTACATCAACCGGAAGACCTGCAAAACATACACCTCAAACAACAGGATATACTGAAAAACTGGTGTTTAAAACAGATGGCACGGTTTCCGTTTACAGGAATGAAGAATTGACATCCACTCATAATTATGCAATAGAAGATACCTGGTCATTATCCTTTGGTAATAGAAAGTATCAATTTGGTGTAAATGAATCGAAAATGGTGTTGAGTATTGCATACGTAGATGGTCCGGAGAAGATATATTTTAGAGGGGATGAATAAATGTTATCGAATTTTGAAATTTTGGCAGGTTTAAAAATATTGTTTATCTTCGCCTCCTGCTCACAGCCAGGCGAGGTTGAGGAGGGGATATATGCGCCGGTTGAGTATATTACTATACTTTTTACAGAGCATGTGGTAGAGATGCCCGATCCGTATGCCGTGGTTTCATTGGATGCTCTCACGGAAGAGGCAGATAGTGTCCGGATAATACTTGAACAATTTGATCCCGACGCAACGATAGAGCAGAGATATCCCGATTATAAACACGAAGAGAATGGAGAAGTCGACTGGTCGAAGGTATTTCGCATTCGATTCAATCATATGATCCCCTTTTTCGATATTAAAGAACCGTTAGAAGATTTGGAAGTTATCGTTTGGGTATCACCCCCCATTTTAATACAAACAGATGTATAAAAAAGTAGAATGTAAATTTTATGTATAATAAGTTGTATATAATCTTAATTATCGGAAGTACAAGATTTATGCTTGGACTGGAAGCGGGATTTTAATGAAAAATATGAACTTAAAAGTGCCGATTTTGATTGTGGCTGTATCTATATTTGTAACTTCTTGCTACATTAGCGAACCGGAAGATCCGCCAGTTCGTTTGATCAATACTACCGAACATTATCTGATTTATTTTATTTTTAATATGGTGGAAGGAGTTATGCTTGATGTAGACCCGTGCATAAAAATAGAAGGGCACGAAGACAGAATCATCTATCCGAATCAAATAATAACTTTAAAAGAAAATGAAAACTTTGATCCCGGGAGTCGCACCATCATTCTTTTATACAATACCCGGATGGATGAACAAACCGATAAAATGGTTGCATTACCGCTCGATAAGTCTATTGATATTGATCCTTGCGGTAAAGGGATGGCGCCGTTTTATAAATATATTGAATATGCTGCTGGGGAAATCCGGTTAAATGATTTTAAGATAATTATCGGGGATTAAAAATGATTAAAATAATTATTCCAATATCGATGATTATACTTGTCATGGGTTGCCATATAACAGAACCGGAGAATGATATTTTGCCGGGCGAGACATTCCACTTTGAAAAAATGAAGATAGAGTACATCAAGATGGGAGGGTGGATCTCGACACGGATACTCGATATAACGGGGAATGACGACATTGCATTTGTTTATATTCCCGGATATCCCGATGATTCTCCCTATAAAAGTGGATTACTCACGCTGGATGAGGAACAGAAAAATGAAATCGCATCGCTCTTCCGATATTTCCGGAGCTATGAACGCCACTATGCTCCAGATCAATTTTATACAGACCAAAATTATAAACAGATACAATTACATTACGAAGGACGGGTCGATACGGTAAGCGTTTATAATCTGATTAATGCAACGGTTCCGCGGTCGTTCCGGAATTTGGTCGAATATCTCGATGCATTACAAACAGAAATCATAGAGAAATACGGAAAGGCACATACTGAGCTTCTGGTATTTTATCGAAATTCGTTTGAATCTCCGGAAGATACAGCAGGATGGTATGGTTTTGCAACGATGGAGATTGTCGAAGAGACGCCGCGTTCAGGCGGGAGGTATTCTCTTCGTGTTTCGGGGGGATGTCTTATTCCGCATGCGATATTAGATTTCGAACCGGCTTCTTATGACAGACATTTTATTATGCAGGGGTGGGGTAAAGCCATAGAAGGAACCGGAGGAGTAAAGTTATCTACGGATTTCTATCAGCCGCGGGAGTCGGTCGGTTTTCCGGTGAGAAGAAATCTGTGGACGTTTTATGAATCGGAAGAAACATTATTCGTAGCTGCGGGCGATACAATGTCCATACATATCTCTGCCGGTGGAATTGCACCCGCGGAAATACTGGTGGACCTTGTAACTATAAGAAAAATCAAGTAATTTCTCAGTTGGAAGAATAGTTTCTTATATTATGATGATATTTAAATTGATCCATCGATTCGTATTATATGAAAGGATAACCATGAAAACACTAATCGTATTCATTCTGATCATGGGGTTACTGTCAGGCGTATCCGGACATGATGCCTACTCACAAACTGCAGAGCGGCACAATGTCATATCGGTGAGCGGGGAAGGAATCGTAAAAGTCGAGCCCGATTTTGTAACCGTTCGCTTTGGTGTGGTTACGAGAGATGACGATCCGGTGAAGGCGCGGCAGTTAAATGAGGAAGCCGCCGCTAATGCGCTCAATGCCGTGCGGACGCTGGACGTCGAAGAGCGTAAGATCATGGTAACCGTACTTCAGCTTAATGAAATACGGGAATTCGACAGGGAACGACGTCGCCAGATTCCGTCCGGTTTTGAAGCGTCCCGACACGTCGTAGTAGAACTCGATGATCTGGACCTATTACCCGTATTGATTGCACAGGTAACCCAATTGGGAGCAAACCGGTTGTCCGGCCTTTCCTATGATGTCCGTGATCGGGAGAAAGTCCTGAATGACGCTCTGGCAAAAGCAGCCGAAAACGCCCGCGTGAAGGCATCTGTTCTGGCTCGCAGTCTTGGCGTCGAAATCGGCAGGGTCGTACAAATACAGGAACAAAGTTTTCGATTCCCCGGGCCAATTCCGGTCAGGGCGATGGCAGTAGAGCAAATGGATGCAGCGATGGATGTGGGAAGGCCGGAAGCGTATGCAGCGGGAGAGATCGAGGTGCGGGCGCAGGTTCAGGTCACATTTTCGATAGAATAACTAAAAATATATTTCCTGTGCGAGGCGGTACGTATTACAATGTGCTTCGACGATATCGTGGATATTTTTCGAATATCCGCCGCCCATACTCACCGCAACGGGTATGTTGTGTTGTTTACACTGTTTAAAAACCAGTGCATCTCTTTTCCTGCAACCCGCCGGTGTTATGGAAAGTTTACCGTATTGATCGGATTCCAATATGTCGACTCCTGCCTGGTAAAAAATAAATTTCGGTTCTACGGTATCTATCAAACGCTCCAGATTATCCGCGAGTAATCTGAGATATTCGGTATCGCCGGTTCCGTTCGGCAGAGGAATATCAAGATCGGATTTTTCTTTTACGAATGGAAAATTTTTCTCTCCATGCATACTGAATGTAAATACCCGCGGTTCATTCCCGAATATTTGTGCAGTACCGTTCCCCTGATGCACGTCGAGATCGACGATAAGTATTTGCTTTACAATATTTTTATTCAGCAGGTAATTTGCCGCGACGGCTATGTCGTTCAGCAGACAGAATCCTTCGCCTCTGTCGGTGAATGCATGATGCGTTCCGCCCGCCACGTTAATACTGATCCCGTACTGCAATGCAAATAATGCATTCTGAATACTCCCGTTCAGGATAACTATTTCACGATGTACAAGTCCGTTCGACAGGGGAAATCCGATTCTTCGCTCTTCATTTTTTGTCAGAGTCAGCGATTTTAATCGCGACCAATAGCTCCGGTCGTGTGTGAGCAGGATCTTATCTTCTTCGAGGGGATCGGGTGCAAAGAGGTGTGATTCGGTAATTGTGCCTTCATCCACCAGTCGCTCCGGAATCAATGAGTATTTACTCATCGGAAACTTATGACCGTCGGGGAGAGGGTGGGTGTAGACTTCGGAGAAAGCGATTTTTAACATTATGTGAATCTATTAAAGATCGAACACAATTTTCAAAGCATTATCGATATTTTGTATTTCTTCATCAGACACTTTACCGATGACTTTTTTCAACCGATATCTTCGATTCAGTGGACGTGTTTGCAGGCAGTCTGCTATAGATTTCTTTTTCAATCCATTTTCTTCGGATGGATCTAATTCAACATTGGTTATAATTTTAGATTTCTTTTCATTCCAGGAGGTAACAGGTACTACTTGTATAACAGGTATTCGCTCATTATAGGTATTATTCGTTACGACAATCCCCGGCCTGACTTTACCGGTTTCAGAACCCTTGGTTGGGTTGAAGTCGATTTGTACCACCATACCCTTTTTAATATTCATTATTCCGGCCAGTCCGATATGGCGGTTTCGGTTAACATCTGCAATTCCTTATCTTCTTCATATACTTCGGCGTAGAGCTCTGCTGATTTTTTTAGCTCGTTTTTATTGATTTCCTTTTTGAGCAGGTTAATACCTTCTCTGACCATAGAGCTTTTATCCTTAAATCCAAACAGTGAATAATTTTGGAGGAATTCCACATGGTCCTTATTTAAGCTGAATTTTAGCTGCCTCATATAAATACCCCGATTTAGTCCTTATTATTAGTACTAGCTATTGGTACTAATATAAGGTATTAATTCTCAATTTTCAATGTGCTAGATTTTCCATTTTTCACCATGCCAGCACATTTCCCAGAAAAGGTATTCATATTTACTGGACAGGACAAAAATCTCAATTAAACGGTTTTGTTTCTCGTCCGTTGCTCCTTCGGCGAGACGGTTCATCTCGGCTTTGAGCCATTCTGCGGCGTCGGCGAATTCTTTAGATGCATATTGTTGAATCCAATCCGCATAGCGCTGATCTTCGGGTGGATCGC
>SLQE01000373.1 GCA_007131635.1 Bacteroidota bacterium
ATTCACAGATGATTGCCGGTAAAGACGCGGTCAGACCGGGCGAGGCGAAGAACAGCTGGTTAACCGGAACCGCGGCATGGAATTATTACGCGATTACTCAATATATACTCGGCATTCGTCCCGAATACGACGGTCTGATTATCGATCCATGCATTCCGAAAAATTGGGATGGTTTTACCGTAACTCGGAAGTATCGAGGCGCCGAATACATTATTGAAGTAGAGAACCCCTCGCATGTCTCGAAAGGAGTTACGTCTCTTATCGTCAATGGTGTCGAGCAGCAGGACACGTTCATACCTCAGATGCCGGAAAGATCCGTGAACAGGATAAAAGCGGTTATGGGTTGACATATCTTGAGGGACGTAATCAGCTTTACCGACCAATCACCCAATCAACCAACCATCCAATCATCCACCCATGCACCCATGCATCCATGCATCCATCCCCCCCGTTTTCATTTCCCTTAAATTCCCCTTTTTAAGACGAATAATTTTCTAAAATTGACTTTTCTGGCTATTTTGCCTATTTTTAATAGTTTATATTTACAAACCTTTCAGAAACCCAACGTTCTATATTGTTGAAAATAAAGGGCATATACTATGGCGAAATTCAAAGGTGTGGATTATTTTAATTTAGACGACGTGCTTGATAAGGATGATATTCTCGTACGGGATACGGTACGGGAATTTGTTGATGACAATGTTATCCCGATAATCGAGAAACACAACAGAGAGTGTACTTTTCCCATGGATCTCGTTCACAAAATGGGAGAACTCGGGTTACTCGGTGCTACGTTACCCGAAGAGTATGGTTGCGCGGGGATGAATAACATTGCCTACGGACTGGTAATGCAGGAACTAGAACGCGGCGACAGCGGAATACGAAGCTTTGCCTCGGTACAGAGTGCACTTGTCATGTACCCCATTTTTACATTCGGAAGCGATGAACAGAAGAAACAGTGGCTTCCGAAATTAGCGACGGGAGAAAAGATCGGATGCTTCGGTCTCACCGAGCCCGATTTCGGCAGCAATCCCTCAGGTATGAAAACACGGGCCGAAAAGAAAGGCGACCGTTATGTATTAAACGGCGCGAAGATGTGGATCACAAACGGTACCATCGCAGACGTGGCCGTTGTGTGGGCAAAACTTGACGGCGTGGTTCGCGGGTTTCTGGTTGAGAAGGGAACAAAAGGCTATACCGCACCGGAAATGAAGGGTAAACATTCCCTTCGTGCCTCGATCACGTCTGAGCTAGTCTTTGAAGATTGTGAGATACCGGAAGAAAACATCCTGCCGGAATCAGGCGGAATGAAATCACCGTTGATGTGTCTGAACCAGGCACGCTACGGAATCGCATGGGGTGTGCTCGGTGCAGCGATGGCATGTTACGACTCGGCTTTACAGTATGCGCAGACCCGCATTCAATTCGATAAACCGATCGGTTCATTCCAGATAACACAGGAGAAGCTGGTTTACATGGTGACGGAGATTACGAAAGGACAGATGTTGTGCTGGCGGCTCGGTCAGATGAAAGATGCAGGTACGCTTCATCATACACACGTATCAATGGCGAAACGGAATAATTGTTATCACGCACTCGAGATTGCACGTCTTTCCCGCGGCATACTCGGCGCGAACGGTATCCTTGATGAATATCCCGTTATGCGGCACGCGGCAAACCTCGAGTCGGTTATGACCTATGAAGGTACCCATGAAATTCACACGCTCATTATCGGTCAGGATATTACCGGTATAGCAGCGTTTACATAAATCAAACACGATGTTGAATCGTTTGTGTGCTGTATTTTGAACAGGAATAAGATATGGGAAAGACCAAATTTATCGGAGATGCTCTTACATTCGACGATGTGTTGCTTGTACCGGCAAAATCAAGTGTGCTGCCGCGTGAAGTTGATACTAAAACAAGATTGACCCGCGGGATTACCCTGAATATCCCGATCATCAGTGCCGCGATGGATACCGTCACCGAAGCGGGGATGGCTATTGCACTTGCCCGCGAGGGGGGGGTCGGAATCATTCATAAAAATATGACCATCGAGCAACATGCCGCTCAAATAGACCGTGTAAAACGCTCCGAAAGCGGCATGATCATGAATCCGATAACGCTGACTCCCGATAAAAAAATCAGTGATTGTAAAGAGCTGATGCATAAGTACAGTATTTCCGGTGTCCCTATCGTCGATGAAGGGAAACTCGTCGGAATACTCACCAACAGAGATCTTCGCTTTGAACCGAACCAGGATCTTACAGTCAGCGAAGTGATGACAAAAGATAATCTTGTGACCGTACCCCGCGGGACAACACTCGAAGAGGCGGAAAAAATTCTCCAAAATCATAAAATCGAGAAGCTCCCCGTTGTCGATAAAAAAGGGATACTGGTCGGTTTGATTACCTTCAAAGATATTCAAAAGAAAAAAAGTCATCCCAATGCATCGAAAGATAAACACGGTCGCTTGCTCGTCGGGGCCGCGGTCGGGATCACCGATGATACTATCGACCGGGTACGTGTTCTGACCGAACACGGCACGGACGTTATCGTGGTCGATACCGCGCACGGACATTCGAAGGGTGTGATCGATATGGTGAAAAGGATACGGAAAGCATTTCCGAATTTACAGCTTATTGCCGGGAATGTTGTGACGGCGGAAGCCACGCTCGATCTTATAAAAGCGGGTGTCGATGCCGTAAAAGTCGGTGTCGGTCCCGGATCCATCTGCACCACCCGCGTTGTTGCCGGTGTGGGTGTTCCCCAGGTAACCGCTATTTACGAATGCGCAAAAGCCGCTGCACGCAACAGAATTCCCGTTATTGCCGACGGCGGCATCAAACAGACCGGCGATATTGCCAAAGCGATCTCCGCGGGTGCCGATACGGTTATGATAGGCGGTATGTTCGCTGGCGTTGAAGAAAGCCCGGGTGAGAAAGTTCTCTACGAGGGAAGGACCTATAAAGTCTATCGCGGGATGGGGTCGCTTAGTGCCATGAAGAAGGGTAGCAGGGATCGTTATTTCCAGGATGTGGAGGACGAGCTTCCGAAACTCGTACCGGAAGGGATCGAAGGAAGAGTACCGTATCGCGGAACGCTGCGCGAAACCGTGCACCAGATGATCGGGGGCTTGCGCGCTGCCATGGCATATTGCGGCGTTTCGACGGTAGCAAAACTCAAGAGCGAATCCCGATTTATGAGAATGACTGTTGCCGGATTACGCGAAAGTCATCCACACGATGTACAGATCACACAGGAAGCGCCGAACTATAGTTTATAATAAATTAATGGAGATCACTTCAATTACGGAACGCCGGGCCGCATATATCACCTATCTTTTGGAGGAGAATAAACTTGATGCAATCCTTATTTCACGGCCTGTTCATATTCGTTATCTGACGGGTTTTACCGGATCGAATGGCCTGGTTCTCGTAACTCACCGGAACCGGTATTTCATAACCGACAGCAGATATGAAGTGCAGGCAGCCGCAGAGGTTCAGAACTGGAAAGTGGTTATTGCAAAAGGCGGATTGTATGATGAAATTAAACGAAAAAATTTTCTCCGCAATGCTACACACATAGGTATTGAATCGAAATATCTTTCCTACAAACAGTATAAAGTTAATCAGAAAAAAATTTCCGGCAAACGGTGGAAGGCACTCAACGTCACGATCGAACCGTTGATGCTGCAGAAAAGTCGGTCCGAAATCGATTCCATTAAAAAAGCTATCGCAATTTCGGAGCAGACGTTCAGTCATGTTGTCGGTATGATAAGGCCGGGGATGCCGGAAAAGGAGATCGCCGCTGAAATAACGTATCAGCACCGGTTGAACGGTGCGGAGGGAGACGCGTTTGAATCTATCGTTGCAAGCGGTGCGCGTGCGGCACTTCCGCACGCAAAACCAACGAATAAAAAAATTAAAAATAAAGAGCTCATCGTGATAGATTTCGGTTGTACGTTTAACGGCTACCATAGCGATATAACCCGCACGATTGCCGTCGGACGCCCGGATTCCGAATCGCGAAAATGTTATACCATCGTGAACGAAGCGCTGCATCTGGCCACGGATGCCGTACGGGATGGAATAAGCTGTAAAAAACTCGACAGTGTCGGTCGCGGATATATCCGAAAAAGCGGATACGGTAAATACTTCAATCATTCACTGGGACACGGGATCGGACTCGATGTGCACGAACTACCGAGAATTTCTCCTTACAGTAAGGAACAGCTCGTCGAGGATTCGACCATTACCCTTGAGCCGGGAATATATGTACCGGAGCGTTTTGGAATACGTATCGAAGATGACATACGCGTGACGACTGACGGTTGCGAATTATTAACGACGCTCCCGCGTGAATTAATGACGGTGTAAATAAAATGGATCGGAATGTACTGGTAATTGCATATTACTTTCCCCCGATGGGGCTGAGCGGTGTGCAGAGAACTGTAAAATTTGTGAAATATTTAAGAAACTATGGATGGTATCCGGTTGTGCTGACGGTTTCCCCGGGCGGTTATTATGCATATGACAAGTCATTGCTCAAAGAGGTCGAAGACGCCGGTGTGGATATCATTCGCACGGGATCGATCGATCCGACACGTTTATATAAACCGGGCGAAGCCGTGAAATTACCCCGGGAGTCCGTCCGTAAGCTGATGAATCGCGCAAGTCAAACCGTTTTCATACCGGATAACAAAATAGGATGGAAGAAGCCGGCGATCAGGAAAATTGAGGAAGTGAAGGATAAGTATAATATCGAACTCGTTTTCAGCACGGCGCCACCGTTTACCGACCACATCATCGGAAGGGACCTGTCACGCAAATTACAAGTGCCGCTCGTGCTGGATTACCGCGATGCCTGGCTCGATTATCAATTTGCGTTTTATCCGACTCCCCTGCATCGCTACGCACACTATAATCTGGAAAAATCCTGTCTGAAGGCGGTAAGCAAGGTCGTTGTCGTGAACCGGAAGATCAAGATAAAAATTCTGGAACAATATTCTTTCTTACATTACAATGACGTGAACATCATTCCGCAGGGATTCGATCCCGCTGATTTTACGATCGATTCTCTGCCATCGCTGCCGGATTCGCACACAATGCGTATCACACACACCGGAACATTCATCGAAGATATTACACCGGTACCGTTACTCAATGCAGTGGCAAAGATTTTCAACGAGAATCCAAAACTCAGAGGACGTATCAAGCTGACGTTCGCCGGTTTGTTCAGGGAAGCGCATGAAAAAATTATCAAAAAACTCGGATTACAGAACGATGTTGAACTGCTCGGCTATATCGACCATCGGTCATGTACGGGAGTCATGATGAATTCGGATGTGTTGTTTCTCACGCTCGGAAAGAAGAAGAATCATGAGCATCATACAACCGGAAAACTGTATGACTACTTCGGAGCGCGGAAACCGATTCTGGCGGCGGTCCCCGAAGGTATTGTTTCACAGATCGTAACCGAAACGGGCGCCGGCGTCGTAACAGATCCGGAAAATATTGATGAAATAGCCAGCGCTGTACTGCAGTATTTTGAAAAATTCCGCCGCCGTGAATTATTACCGGTCCCCGAATCGGCGGTCGAAAAATACGATAGAACAAAATTGACGGGAGACCTCGCAGGAATATTTAATAAAGTTACCGAGTATAGATACGCATGAAAATAGCAATCATAGGTTCGGGCGGCAGGGAACACGCCCTGGCGTGGAAATTACAGCAAAGTCCGAAAGTTGAAAAATTACTATGCCTGCCCGGGAATCCCGGTACCGCGGGATTAGCGACGAATGTTGCCGTGACGATTGAAAATCACGATGCAATTATCGATATTCTCAAACAGTACAAAATCGATCTCGCCGTGATCGGTCCCGAAGCTCCGCTCGTCGACGGTCTCGCGGATAAGGTCCGCAACGCGGGGATCCGTTGCTTCGGTCCGGGACAACAGGCCGCGATGATCGAGGGGAGTAAAGCTTTCTCGAAAGAATTTATGAAACGCCACGGAATACCGACGGCGGATTTCCGCACTTTCTCGAGAGAACAATTATATGATGCGATCAGATATCTGGATGAACTTCCGATGCCGGTTGTCATTAAAGCGAGCGGACTGGCTGCCGGTAAAGGGGTGCTGATCTGCAGTGAAAGGGATGAAGCGCGTGAAGTCACACGATCGATGCTGCAGGGCGATGCGTTTAAAGAGGCGGGTGCAACGATTGTCATAGAAGAATTCCTCGAAGGTGAAGAGGTGAGCGTGTTTGCACTTTGTGACGGATCACGGTTTGTCACCTTAATGCCGGCACAGGATCATAAGAAAATCCTCGACGGCGATAAAGGGAAAAACACCGGGGGGATGGGAGCGTATGCACCGGCACCGATCGCAACGGATGAGATCTTACAAACCGCCAGGAAAAATGTGCTTGTACCGACGGTTCAGGGCATGCGGGATGAAGGATATCCCTTTATCGGATGTTTGTATGCAGGATTGATACTGACGGCATCGGGTATCAAAGTCCTTGAATATAACTGCCGGTTCGGTGATCCGGAAGCGCAGGTGGTGCTGCCGCTGATCGATGATGACCTGGCGGAAATACTGTATGCCTGCGCCGGAGGTGAGCTGAAACAGGATAGCATTCGTTTCCACGAGGCATCGGCTGTCTGTGTTGTTATGGCATCGGGGGGATATCCGGATACATATAAAACAGGCTTAAAGATCGGCGGACTGCAGAACATAAAAGAAGAGGACGGTGTCGTCGTCTTTCATGCAGGAACGAAACGCGAAGGCGATTCAATCCTTACGGCCGGTGGGCGCGTTCTCGGTGTTACCGCTATCGGATACAAGGACGATCTACAGGAAACTATACGATCGGCTTATCGTGCGGTTGAAAAGATAACATTCGACGGGGCGTATTACCGGAGTGATATAGGGGCGAAGGGTCTAGGCGGTAAGTAGGCAGTTGACAGTAGGCAGTTGGCAGTAGACAATAGGCATGTGGGCGTTGTTGTTTGAAGGACTTTTTTAAATAATTAATAGTTATATGTAAAGTATACCGAAAGGGTTTATTACAAATGAATTTTAGGGATTTGATTGTTTATAAGAAATCATTCGCTCTGGCA
>SLQE01000320.1 GCA_007131635.1 Bacteroidota bacterium
CTCTGGAGTGCTTCAAACTGCGGGATACATCGGACAAAACAAACCGGGCGGATAATTGTTCGTTTTGTAACCGCTCTTCAAACAGAGCGTCGGCAGTTTCAAAACGAATGTAACCGCTGCCCTTATCCCGATCACCCGAAACGGAAAAGTTGGTACTGATAAGATACCCGTTGGGCGCGACCTCGGGATCGTTCACATCGAATTTCCTGAAGGTAAAATTGTCGGTCTCATAAATAGCCGCTCCTCCACGTGCATCGATGACGCCGAAATTTGTTTCCACCCCGAGGGGTTTCGGCAAGTCGTGCAGCAGTGCTTCAAAATCTTCCAATGTCGCACACTGCTGCAGAGCAAGTTTCATTACAATCCCTTCCCTGTCCCGTATCTTCGTTGTATCGTCGTCGGGTTTCAGATTGTAGGAAGCAGAGTTCATGATCGCGAACCCCGCGGCATTCATTCCAACCCAGACCTCCTCACCGTCCTTATCGACGGAATTAACCAGTCCGAAATACGGATACTTACCGTCGGTAAAATACATTATTTTATTTTCGAGAAAACTTGTGTCCCGGTTTTTCCAGAGTAAGGGTCTCCCGTCTGCGGTAACTTTACCCGAAACGATCGCGTTTGTACACGGATAAAGCGTCGACGTGCACACAAAGAATAACATGATGAATATAGTTTTATACATAGGATTCTCTTCTGATTATCAATTGTTGACCTTCTTTTTTATAAAACCAGGTGCCGCGCTTTTCCGGATATTCTTTTTAAACGAATCTTGCATCTATTCCGAACAGTATATTTGAGCCACGCCTGCCTGCCGAGGTAGGCGTGACAATAGTAGCTGACTCAAGTTTCAATACCCTCTTTCTATATCGACGAATAAATAATTTCTTTTACCGGATTGCATCAACCGGTATGCCTCGTAAAAACTTTCGACGATATCATGGATGTCGGTTAATGCCGATTGATGCGGTGAGATAAATATATCCGAATGTTCCCAGAGAGGCGACTCAACGGGCAGGGGCTCATCTTCAAATACATCTAAAACCGCATACGCCAGATTCGACGCTTCCAGGGCTGAAAGCAGGTCACCGGTTACGACGCTCTTTCCTCTTCCGACATTCACGAACAATGCCCGGTGAAACAGTCCGAAGAATCGTTTATCCAGCAATCCTTTAGTATGGTGTGACAGCGGCAGCGTATTAACAATACACGAAACACGGTTCGCCACGCTCTTCACTTCTGCAAATTTTATGCAGGTCGAAAAAGCATTATCCGTTTTGCTTCCGCTTGTATTAACGCCGATAACTTCGGTTTGAAAAGGATGCAGAAGCCGGGCAATTCCCTTTGCCATTTCACCCGCGCCGAGAATAAGGACGGTTTTCTCTTTCAGACTTACGGGGTAGTCAGTCTCCCATTTTTTTACCCTCTTATTCTCATAAAGTCTGAATGTATTCTGAAAAAAGTTAAGGATGTGACACAGACAAAACTCACCCATCCTGAGTCCCAATCTGCCCACCGTTCTGGTAAGAGTTATTTTGGGGTTGAAATCGTTTCTTCGTAAAAAACTGTCGGCACCGGCACCGAATGAATGTATCCATTTTATCCCTGATATATATACCTTATCAGGCACAGAAAAACAGGCTAAACAATCCGCGCCGGCAATATCCGCAGGTGACGGTTCATCTGTGTATAAAACTTCGATGTGTTCTTTTTCATTCCGAATGGCGTCACGGAATTCTTTGCCTAACCTGCCGGTTGTAAGGACCTTCGTCATATCGAAAAAAAGCTATGTACGTACTATATTGTATTCCGGATTCGTTAAGAACATAAGGGAAATATCCCGGTCCGGTAGGATTATAAAATACAGATATTATTATTGATAAAAGAAAAGTAGTAAATAACTATGACGTAGTCAACGCCGGTGGAGTATGTTTACACTTCCGCCATCAATGCAGATACAGCCTGCCGGTACACTTCGTCGCTGCCGAATCCGTCCTGGTAATTGGTGTGTATAATACGTTCGGGGGGTATATCGGAAAGCTCCTCGGGGCCACAATCGTCGACTACAACGTAATCGTCCACATAAGAATTTTCGGAAAGCCACATAAGTATCTCCCTGCCGCGCTGTCCGCTGTTATTTTTATTATCAATAACGAACGGGGTGACGCCGATTACGGGTGGATGTACTACACCGCCGGCTTCGAGAATCAGGATGATCTGCGAAATTGAGTGTCTGAGACGCAGCGACGACGTTACAACCAGACGCGCCCCCGTCTCTTCAAGCAGCCGGTTCAGATTAGCAACGGCAGCTTCATCAAAGATGTTGCGATCGTCTTGTTCGTTTTCTGTATTTGCAGCTCCGCTTAAGGTGTTTTTCAAAGTAATAAGTACACCGTCGATATCGAGGAAAATAACTTTCATCGCCTCTACCCATTCCATTTTTTTTAAAAAGTAAGCACTCTTATTAATACCCTGCACATAATTACTGCAAATAACAGGCCAAGAATCGACATATCCACCGGTGGAATAACAAATTCCAAATCCACCGGAATTATGCCGATAGGACAATTTTTTGGGTGCTTTTGCAATCCATTTTTTATATGGTAGGAATAACGGGTGTAATTCCTACACAAAAAGTGTAAAATTTACCGTGTGAAATGGTGAAAACTCAGGTGTGTTTAAATAAGGAAAAAGCTCCGGTGAATCCATACTGTAAGATGATATATTATCTCACCAGAACCATACTTTTTGTTTCCACATAATTACCCGCGTGCATTCTGTAGTAATAAAGTCCGCTGGCAAAATCGGAAGCATCGATTTTTATTCTATAATGTCCCGGTAATGCGTTTGCATTGAGGATCTCTTTCACTTTCACACCGAGTACATTGTAGAGACTAATAGTAACGTTGCCCGGCTCCGGGATCGAATATGAAATTGTTGTCGATGGATTGAAAGGATTGGGATAATTATGTTCCAGTGCATAACCGTCGATATATGACGAATTCTTCACGCCGACTGGCATCGTTAACCGGAAATCCGCTACGTGAGGGAGGTGGTCCGATGCAGTTTGTGTATCTCCGTATTGCAGACCGTAGAGCGCTCGTTGTCCCGGCGACATTTCTTCGACCTGAAGGGTATAATGATTCTGTAACGACATAACGCTGCCGGTATAAAAAATGTAGTCGAGTTTCCCGGGACTGAAACCACTGTTATCGTTGCGCCAGGTATAGTGCATTCGCTTTTCCGTCTGCCGTGCGCGCACGCGGTCAATGCCGCTCCCGTCCCAATCCTGAATATTACTCTCAATCGCTTCGAGTTGCCCACGGCTGCCTACAAGATTGAAATCACCGACAAGTATGATTGGTGTAGGTTCCTCGAGATATATCCAACCGCCCGGTTGACGGGCACTATGTACAAAATTTTCAAGAGCGTCGATTTCCAGCCATCGATTATCCTCGCCTCTGGAGCCGGCCCGGAGATGAACGTTTACCAATAATAATTTCGATCCGTTTTTTTCGTTCGTATCAATTAAGGTTGCTGTTAACCGGTGTTCATCGCTCCAACCGGTTTCTTTCCAGACAAGTATTTGACGCGCATCAAGGATGGGGAACCTGCTCACCGTGACATTGCCACGGTCTTTCTTCTCTGCATACCACTGGCCCGGTAATAATGCTTCAACACGCTCAGCAGTCTCTTCCGCACTATGATCCCATATCTCCTGAAACGCGATGATGTCGGGATCGATTGTTTCCAGAATCCGTCGATACTGATTGGTATATGCGCGATTGAATATATTATCATTCCAGGCGTTGAATCCCAGGACTCGCAAGTCATCCTCTTCATATCGCTCAAGCGGGATAGGATCCGGAGGAGATACGGGATCCGGATCAAAGATATACTCTCCATGAGCGGAGTGTTGATTTCCGGGTTGATCAAAATGTATGTATATCTGAATTGTATCGGATTGGAAAAGCGATGCGGCACCGGCCGGGGTTGCATCACGTCCGATTGCTATTTCAAATTCAGTCGAAGTAACGGTAGGGGCAGTCCGAAGGCGGATATCGGAAAAATAGATGGGGTGTTCTGTTGTCGTCGTATAAAAAACACCCTGTCGTTGACCGAATTCCCAGCGAAGCTCGGCGCCTATGGGACCCGGGGCATAGCCAGTCGAGTTGTCATTATCGGTATTTAACAAAAGAACGACCGGATTATTTTCAAGCAACGTTATTTCACGGTCGAATTGAATCCGTAAAAATAAAAATCTGTTATCGTTTGCTCCCCGGATTCGGTTCACATGCAGATACTCAGGATTTTTTGCGTCCTGATCCGCTTCGAATAGCAGGGGTACCTGTTCCCAATCGTCAAATTCGCCGTCGATCGTTATCGGTAGTGATTGCGGAAATCCGAGCTGGTGAAGTGACAACAGGAATAGCAACGATACAATTTTATACATTGAGACAATTCACTGAAATGAAAAAGAAAACGGGAAGTGTGATGATATGACACTTCCCGTTTATGTTGTTATAAATAATGAGATACGATTAATCGTATTCGCTTGCCTTCTTACAATCCTTGTCGGTTTGTCCGGCAAGTGCGTCTTTTTTCTCGGTAATGTTTTCACATTCCGGTGCCTTTTCTGCATTAAGCTGGATATCATCTTTCCAGCGCTCCGGCACCTCATCTTCGGGGAAGATTGCTTCGATCGGACACTCCGGCACACAAG
The DNA here is from genome assembly GCA_007131635.1 of Bacteroidota bacterium. GTDB lineage: Bacteria > Bacteroidota > Ignavibacteria > T3Sed10-11 > T3Sed10-11 > T3Sed10-11. The sequence goes on from SLQE01000320.1 coordinate 4,724, forward strand.
CATCACAGTCGATACATTCATCGGGATGAATGTAGAGCGTGTGCTCATCTTCATAGAAACAATCAACCGGACAGACTTCAACACAATCCGTATACTTGCAGTCATAGCACACCGAGGTTACGACATATGCCATCTATTCCTCCTTATGTATTAGTAGTATAATATGTTTTACCTAACGGGTGATTTTTCTTTCGTTGATATAGTTTGAACTCTCTATACCTGCGTTAGTGATATACAATATCCGATCACCACGCGCAAATAAGGTATATTTCATTATAATAAAAATACTGATTGATGTCAATCAAATCCTTGCATTTATTTCATCGCTTTACTACCTTTTTATAATGTATAGAATATCCGGGTAACAGGTCGTGATCGATCGACATCTTTCGTTCGCTTTACGATGCCGGCGGGCAGTTACCCGATGACGGCATCCGTCAGTAAATCGACCGGGATTTCCTATGAGTAAATTGTCGCTGGATGAAATACGGGCTATTTTTACTTCTTCCACGGATTTTAACCGTATTTTTGATGCCTTTGAAGCGGCTATCAATAGTAAAAATGACGATATAGAGCTTTACAGACAGCTATTCTGGAACAAGGCTCTGACGCCGGACGAGCTGTGTCTGTTTGGGAAAAAACTTGCCGGAGAATTTCCGCATATTGCATACGATGTATATATGTGGCTGGCAAATGTTTTCGAGCTAACCTTTTTTCAATATGATAACTACGAGCTTGCATTGACCTATTACCGGAAAGCCGCCGAGGTCAAACCGAGCGAACCCGACCCGTATCTCGATGCGTGCGATTGCTATGAACCGGATTTGAATATTCCGCCTGCAGATCAACTGATCGATTTCTGCAGGAAAGGCGTCGGGCATGTCTTGCAGCCGAAACCATTATACCTGCGGCTCGCGCGGTTATACAGCATCACCGGTGACGAGTACAAGAGTCTGTTTTATCAGATGAAAGCAAATGAATCCGGGAAACCGCCGTCTTCTTAGTGCCGCCATTCAAAATGCCGCCGGTAGTAGAAGAGGAATGCGTCAATTAACTCCGACCTTGTATAATTTGTAACATCGTGTTCCACCTGCCGTTCTTTCGCTTCTTTCAAATGAATAATTGCCCGGTAGGTTTGTCCCGATTCGTCGCGGATCGGTATCACCGGAAACATAAATTTCCGTTCACCATACGGTTTTATTTTAACACCGAAATAAAACTCTTCTTTTCCTTCATACAGTACCTGTATCACTGCAGTGTTTTTATCGGTCCGGATTTCGACGTCACGCCCATATGTACCGAGTGCTTCGGCAATTTCTTCATATGCAGGTTCCACAACCTCGTTTATAAATTGTTTTAACCGGAGTTTTGCTTTGCGTTCCTCCTGTTTCTTCTTGAACCGTTCTCTGTACTCATCGCTGAACAGATGTTCGAGTGTCAGCTTCCAGTCACTCATAAGGATCCCTCCGATTTGTCAATATATTTTGTTATTGTAACTTTTCTTTTTTTACATCCGGTTTTCGCGCGGGAAAGAATCTCCGCGTCATCATCATATCCTCGCGTTCCCGATGCATGGCTTTGACCAGACTCACACACATTACACAGAGCACCGCAGCAAACGGCAACCCTGTCGTAATGGCAGCTGTTTGAAGTGCAGCCAATCCGCCTGCGAGCAACAAAACAGCCGCCACGGCACCTTCACTGAGCGCCCAGAATATTCGTTGACTTAACGGCGGATTGGGGTTCCCGTTCGATGCAAGCATACCGATTACAAGTGAACCGGAATCGGACGATGTAACAAAGAACGAAACGATAATAAGGACACTGAGCATCGACATGATTTCCGGGATAGGGAGATTTTGAAGCATCAGAAAAAGCATTTGTTCGGTCGTGCCTCCGGCAATACCGCCGCCGCCAAAAATCTCCATATATAATCCGGTATTCCCGAACACCGTAAGCCAGATAAACGTAAAACCGGTCGGAGCCAACAATACTCCCGCAATAAATTCACGTACCGTTCTTCCGCGTGACACTCGTGCAATAAATGTTCCGACAAAAGGTGACCAGGCAATCCACCATCCCCAATAAAACAAAGTCCAGGCACCTAACCATTCGGTCCCCTCATACGCATTTAACCAAAAAGTGGTCCCGACCAGATTCTGTAAATAAAAACCGGTATTCTCTACCATCGAATTCAGAATGAATATGGTCGGACCGGCGAAAAACACAAACCCGATTATTGAAATCGCAATTATCATATTCAAATTACTCAATCGCCGGATACCTTTATCGAGTCCAAGTGCAACCGAACCGGTGGCTATCATCGTTATTATGACAATTAATACGATCTGTAGGGTTGTGGAAAAATCGATGTTGAATAGAAAGTTCAATCCCGCATTGATCTGCAGAACACCGACCCCTAATGATGTAGCAACGCCAAACATCGTCCCGAAAATTGCAAGGATGTCAACAATATTTCCTATCGGCCCGTTAATTCGATCGCCGAGAAGCGGATAAAATGCCGAGCGAATTGAAAGCGGTAAGTTATGGCGAAAAGAAAAGTACGCTAATGATAGTCCGACTACTATATAAATCGCCCATGCATGAAATCCCCAGTGAAAGAATGTTATTTTCATCGACTCTTTTGCCGCGGCAATCGTCCCGCCGTCCATAGTCGGGGGAGCGAGATAGTGGTACATCGGCTCCGCAACACCAAAGAAAACCAGTCCGATACCCATGCCTGCACTAAACAGCATAGCGAACCAGCTTATATAGGAATAATCCGGTTCTGAATCATCGGGACCCAGTTTAAAGGAACTGTACGGACTAAAGAAAAGAAATACGACAAAAACAAAAAAGAATCCGACTGCAAGAATATAGAACCAGCCGAATGTTGTAACTATAAAATTCTGAATTGCATCGAATACTTCACCTGTTGTATCTGTAAAGAAGACACCGAAAAATAAGAAGAATCCGATAACAATAATCGATATAAAGAAAACGTAGGGATTCAACCCCGACAATATTTTCATTTGGCCGTCCTTTACTGTTTTCAGGGATAATAATAAATTATATGAAATATTTCAATTACCCGGCGGAAGGAGCAAACGATTATAACACCTAATAACCGGGTGGAGACCGGCGGTAGGACAGACTCCACCCACAAAGAATACTTATATTAACAATCGTATATTTGATAAGGTATCTACGGCAACCACTCCTGAACTTTATCTCTGTGAAAACGCATCCAGCGTCTTGCACTATCTTCCGGATACACACCTCTTTGATCCTCAATCCAGAGCATAAGCTGTTCCATGTCTTCAGGAGTCCAGTAGAAATTATCAAGGAATTCATAGATCTCGGGCATATCCTCCCGAAGCCCTTTTCTCACTATCGTATGGATTTCTTCCCTGCCGCCGAATACATTCTCGGGATCTTCGAGAAATTTAAGATTCCACCGCGCGAATTTCCAATGTGGTATCCAGCCGGTGACGACAATCCAATCAAGACGGCGAATAGCATTGGCAAGCTCCGCAGCCATTGATATCTCGCTTCCCGATATAAGCATGAAATCCTGAAGCCCGTACACATCCATAGCTTCCCTCGTTTGACGCATTATACCTGCTTCCGGATCAATGCCGATTATCCTGCCGCGCAGTTTATCTGCATGCTCTTTCAGTTCCGGAATTGAATTTACATTCATGTAGGGTTCATTCCGTAATCCGGTACCGGCAGTTTGCCGTCCCGGTGCTACCTGAGGAATCACCAACCCGGTTTGCGTTCCCTCCAGGTTCGGACCCAGGTCCTCTATCTGATCCTTATATTGTTCATAATAATGACCATGGGTACCGGGGAGCCAGGCGGCAACGATTGCGTCGACCTCTCCGGTTGCAACCGCTTCCCACATTTCATCGGCAGCCATAGGAATTATTTCACAGGGATAGCCCAACTCGTCCTGAATGATGGTCATCACCAGATGAGTACTCGCGATTTCTGAAGACCACTCGACATACGCTAATTTTACTAATGATCTCTCCGGATACTGTGCATTCGTAGACAATACTGCCGACGATGACAAACCGTACAGTAGAAAGAAAACTATAAGCACAACGGAAATATTTTTGCTCATAATGAACCTCGATAAATTGTTTATGATTACTCTCATTCGTAATGTTTATCCCAGTGCTCTTTCAGTCCCTTGAACAACGACCAACACATAATAAAAATTATTATAGCGAATGGGAGTCCCGTAATAATTGCCGCTGTCTGCAATGCAACCAACCCGCCTCCAAGCAACAGAACAGCCGCTACGACACCCTCTGAAATAGCCCAGAACACCCGCTGTGGTTTCGGGGGATTCGGATTGCCTCCTGCTGTAATTATATCGATCACCATAGATCCGGAGTCGGATGACGTTACAAAAAACGTGACGATCACAATCACCGCAAGTATAGACGTGACTATTTCGAGCGGGAAATTCTCAAGGAATACGAATAATGATACGGGAATATTTTCCTGGACGGCTATTGCCATCCCGCCCGCACCGAAGTGTTCGATAAAAATTGCGCTGTTACCGAATACGGTCATCCACACAAAGGTAACCGCAACCGGTACGATCAACACACCAAGCAGATACTCCCGTATGGTTCTGCCGTACGACACGCGGGCAATAAACATACCCACAAACGGCGACCAGGCAATCCACCATCCCCAATAGAAAATGGTCCATGCGTTTTGCCATCCTCCTTCCCCTGAAAATGCTTCATTCCATAGTGCCAATGATGGAAGGTTTTGAAGGTAGTTGCCGGTATTCTCGAGCACACCATTTAAAATAAAAAGTGTCGGCCCGAGTATAAATACAAAGAGCATTAATGCACCCGCAACGATCATATTGAACTGACTCAGCACCTTAATACCGGCATCTAATCCCCGTACCACCGACCATGTCGCAATAGCGGTGATACCGGCGATCAATAAACTTTGTATCATAACGTTTTGTGGTATACCGAAAAGGTGACTTAAACCGGCGTTCACTTGCTGCACACCGAGTCCCAATGATGTTGCAACGCCGAACAGTGTTGCTATAGTCGCAAGTATATCAATAAGATTTCCTATGGGGCCATAGATCCGTTCACCCAGCAAGGGATAAAAGATATTCCGTATTGATAAAGGTAATCCCTTCGAGAAACCGAAGAACGCCAATCCCAAGCCAACCATTGCATAGATTGCCCAGGGATGAAATCCCCAATGTAAGAAGGTAAGTTCCATCGCTTTTTGAGCAGATTCCGGCGTTCCCGGTTCGCTTAAAGGATTCGCAACATAGTGAAACATCGGCTCTGCCACGCCGTAGAAGAGCAGCCCGATTCCCATACCGGCGCTGAAGAGCATTGCAAACCAGCCGGCCCTGCTGAATTCCGGTTCGGAATCCTCACCGCCGAGCCGCATGGTAGAATATTTTGAAAAAATCAGTATAATACAGAAGAGGAGAACGGTGTTCATCACGAGAATGAAAAACCATCCGGCCTGGTTCGAGATCCAGTTCTGAATCGAAGCAAAGAAACTATCGGCGGTTTCGCCCGCAATAAGTGTAAGCACAACGCCCAGAAAAATCAACCCTGCCCCGCCGAAAAAGACATACGGTTGAATATCATATTTTAAAATTTTCCGATCCAGATTTTTCCAGGTACGTACTTTTTTATCTTTTGATATTTGAACTTTCAATTCATCTGCCATGAATTTCTCTTATTTATTGTTAGGATTTCGTTGATTAAATTTTCTTTAAAATAACCCGATCCTCCTCAACTACCATCTCAAAAGCATCGCCCGGTTTAAATCCGGTAAACTCCAGCATACGTTCAGAAAATATTACACCGTTTTTTTTGTACTTCATCCACTTTCGCTCTTCTTCGCCTGGAATCTCGAACAATCCTTCGATCGTATACAGTTTTCTGTCTTCATCCTCCAACATCAATAAGTGTTCATAAAGACTATATTTTGATATTTTCAGTTCTCTCATTATTTCCTTCGCCGTTCTCCCATCCTGAATCAATTGACGAAGTCGTTCGGGGTCATAATTATGGCTGTAGCTGCCTTTACTTTTCATAGAGACTCCTTTTTATGAATTGATGAAAGGTTTACTGCTGCGGTTTTTTTATTTGCCCAAAACCCGCTGTAATGCGGTCCAGAATAACGGCAAGAATGACAACTGCCAGCCCTGCTTCGAATCCCTGTCCGACCTCCAGCCGCTGAATGCCGCGCAATACCTCTGCGCCGAGACCGCCGGCGCCGATCATTGCCGCAATGACGACCATTGATAAACCGAGCATGATCGACTGGTTGACGCCTGCCATCACCGTCGGAAGCGCGACGGGCATTTGTACCTTGAATAATTTTTGTGCGCGAGTTGCGCCGAAGGCATCACTTGCTTCGATGAGCTCTTTCGGGACCTGTCGAATTCCCAGATTCGTCAGACGAATAAGCGGCGGGATTGCGAATACGAATGTCGCAATAACACCCGGAACCAAACCCAATCCGAAAAACATAATCGCCGGGATAAGATAAACGAACGCGGGCATTGTTTGCATAAAATCGAGAACGGGTCGGAAAATTCCGTTAAGCCGGTCGCTTCCGGCAGCGAGAATTCCCAGCGGAAGACCCACGGCAATAACAAACACTTCGGCCGTTAATACAAGCGCAAGCGTTTCATTGAACGCAACCCACAAGCCGATGTTTTCTACAATAAGCAACCCCGCTACGGCAACCCCCGCTGTGGTCAATCCCGCCATACGGTACGTGATCAATCCAAGCACAACGATGAGCATCAACGGGTGAAGAGTCAATAGACCGTCTTTAAAATTATCGACAAGAAATAACACAAGAGTACTGATTGAATCGAACACGACGCTGAATTGTGTCGACAGGTAGTCGACAACGGCCGATATCCAATCACGTATCGGTATACGAAATGGAAACATCTGAATTCTCCTTTACATTACGAATCTTTTTCTACTGTACCGGTATGCTGTTCATGATACCCGTTTTCTTCGGGCTTGTAGCCCTTAGCAAGAGCCGCGATTATGGCACCGCGTATAACCACACCGAGCAATTTCTTATTATCATCAACCACGGCGATCGGACCGACCGATTCCGTATATAAATTGATGACTTCGGTAAGTTGTGTATCGGGATGCACCGTATCGGGAACATGTATTAACGACGGATGAGGCTTCTTTTTTTCATCCACCGATTCTTTTTTCACTTCCTCAGCAACTTCCCCTGCTTTCAGATAACCATGTAATTTTTTCTCCGAGTCGACAAGAAAGATACTCGATATACCAGCGCGGCGAATTTTATGCAAAACCGTATGCAGTCCGTCGTTAACATGTGCCGTTGCTTTCACCGGCTGCATGATGGTTCCCGCGGTAAATACTCCGGTTCTGTCAAGTCCTTCAACAAAGGCGGTTACATAGTCATCGGCAGGTCGTGTAATAATCTCTTCGGCGGTACCCATCTGTACCATCACCCCGTCTTTCAATATCGCGATCCGATCGCCGATTTTAAACGCTTCATCGAGATCGTGCGTTACGAACACGATAGTTTTTTTCATCCGCGATTGCAATTCGAGCAGCTCGTCCTGCATTTCGCGACGAATGAGCGGGTCAAGTGCACTGAATGCCTCGTCCATTAATAATATATCGGCATCGACTGCCAGGCCGCGTGCAAGGCCGACACGCTGTTGCATGCCGCCCGAGAGTTCGCTCGGGTAACTGTTCTCATACCCCTTTAAACCGACAATCTCAATCACCTCCTGCGCACGTTTCCGTCTTTTCTCCTTATCTATACCGTGTAACTCAAGACCAAACTCAACATTTCCCATAACTGTCCGGTGCGGAAGGATTGCAAAATTCTGGAATACCATACCGCTAAATGCCTTCCGGCGGAATTGTATCAATTCCTTGTTATCCATCTTGGTTATATCTTTCCCATCGATGATAATCTCACCGCGGGTCGGTTCGTGCAGCCGGTTAAGTAGTCGCTGCAGTGTCGATTTTCCGCTCCCCGATAACCCCATGATGACAAAAACCTCTCCGCTCTGAATCTCTAATGAGATATCATACACACCGATGACAAGCCCGGTTTTTTCCTGTACTTCATTTTTTGAAATACCTTGTTCGAGCAGTTTAAATGCCCTTTCGGGTCTTTGACCAAATACCTTTGATACATTTTTTATTACGATATTACTCATATAATTAGCTATGTTTTCGTGGTCGGTTATTTCAAATGTACAAACATAAAACAAGAGCGGGTGATAAACCCGCTCTTGTTTTTAATTCTGATTACGGCAACCAGGTCTGAACTTTATCCTGGTTTTCCGCTATCCATGCGCGCGCTGCATCGAACGGCTGCATACCGTCTTCGATCATAATCATGACTTCGCCCATGTCGTTCGCACTCCAGTAAAAGTTATTCAGGAATGCAAACGCTTCGGGTGCTTCGTCCTGAAGATCGGGTGTAACGATTGTATGGATCGATTCTGCCTCACCGAATACGCCTTGCGGATCTTCAAGGAATTTCAGATCGTACGCAGCGAATTTCCAATGCGGAACCCAGCCGGTCACTATGACCCACTCTTCACGATCGTAGGCACGATCGAGCGCAGCTGTCATAGCAGCGTCCGAACCTTCAACAAGGTTGTAATTGAGATTATACTCCTCAACGGCACGATCGCTTGCACGCATGAGTCCTGCACCCGGATCGATACCGATAATCCGGCCGTCAAACTCTTCGACGTAATCATTGAGTTCATCGATACTATTCACCGGCACATACTGCGGAACCACCCAACCGATCTTCGCACCGTCGAGGTTCGGCCCGAGATCGACGACACGATCCTGTGTTTGCTCGAGGTATGCTTCATGCGTCGCGGGCAGCCATGCCGCTACGATCGCGTCGAAGTCACCTCGTGCAAGACCGGTCCACATCGGTCCGGCATCGACCGAGGTAAGCCGCACGTTGTATCCGAGCTCATCCTCAAGAATAGCTGCGACGACATGCGTCGATGCAATTTCCGAATCCCAGAGTACATATCCGAGATGCACTTCTTCTTCAGCGGGTGCACACGAGTTCAGACCGAGCATGAGCGAAAATACAAGCACGAATCCGAACAGTGTTGCATGCAGTGAAAAAACATTTTTTTTCATCATAACGATTCTCCTTTGTTGTTGAACTGGATGAAACTGTTTTCGTTTCATCGATTTGTTTTATTTTACATCAGAAATAATATCCGATATTTATGTTGAAGCGAATATTATAATTTGCATCGGCATGCCCCAGTCCGCTAAAATCACCGTGTCCGGGTCCGAGGCCGACACCGAAATAGTCTGTCAGCCAGGGTTGATTGATCCCCTGCGCGATGTCTACATACGTGAATACATTACCGGCAGAGATTAAAAAGCCGGTGATATTATGGATCGTGGCTTCAAAGTTATCATTCAACGTTTCGTTACCTATTGAATAGCCTTCACCGACGAGTTTTTCCATATAACTGATGTCGTTATAGAACGTAAGGTTGGTGATAGGTCCCCAGTCGACATTATAGGAGTAGGCGATACCCAGTGTTGCGATGAAGGCTTCGGTGGCAACTTCATACGGAATGCCATAAGCTCCCATATATACAGTGCTGACTTCCTGTCCCAGATTGTTAACGGCATCCATATTGTAATAGAGTACCTGCGGTTTGAAATTCAGGCTTCCTGCACTAAAGTTCGCGTGCAGAGCACCGGCAAAACGTCCCTTGAATTCATCAAGGACGCTGTTATAAAGCTGTCCGTACTGAATCGACGCACCGACTTCTCCCGCATCCATCTTGTATGCAGCCCGAACATTGAATTGATTCCTCTCCGTCAGCGAGATGTCGCCGTTGGGAATAACGTCATACGAATAGCGGCCCGCTCCGCCGGTACCGAAATTCGACTCACCGCCGAAGGAAGGGCCTTCGGGTTCGGGTTGGTAGAAGTAGGCAAAATCCCATCGCATACTCTCGGTGTGATGGGTCACTTTCACACCCATATCGTGGTCGTCTTCAAGTCCGACATAATAAGGCAGCTGGAACCACCAGCTATTAGAGTTATATTGAATGTTCCCGAAGGGTGTCTGCGTAACACCGACCTGAATCTGTGTCGCATCGGAAAAATCATACTGCAACCAGCCTTGCTTGATGAAATGTGTACCGAATGTCGGATAAAACCGATATTCAAAGTTCAAACCGATCCCGCCCGGATAGTCAACGACGAAATTTACTCTCCAGGTATCCATCGTAAACTGACCGCTGGTCGGACCGATATCGCTTTCGTGATTATTTAATATGACATTGTAGCGTACAGCCCCACCGACGTGCACCGATGGGCCTTCGTCCTCCTCCTCTGCCACGGCAATACCTGAAATACCCCCTGTTTGAAGAAAAAATAGCGTAGTTACAAAAACCAACATCCGCTGTAGAAACTGCATTGTAATACCTCCTTTTTTATGATTGGACAATGTGACCACCCGGCACGTTCGTTATACAGGTGGTTTTGAGAAGATACCCACAGACGGCAAATCGCATGAACCGGATAACAAGCATAACGCTCACGACCCGGTATCAGAATTCGGGTCCGGCGGTATCAAGATAGTATAGAGATTATATGTAGACGGGCTTATACAGTTGCAGTAGTCTGCCCATAGATGAAAGTTTTTTAATGCGAGGTTAATTGTGAAAAAAAACTCACGAATATCCTTGATTAAAATCCAACATAGAATGAATTAAATACGTACCGTATGTAATGAAGACGGGTTAACAGCTTTGCATTTGATTGATTAGATAAATAACAGTAAGTAATATAAACTAACATAATATTAATAAAAGTCAAATTTTTTCATAAAAACCCATCGAAAATATGGCTTTCTTTGTGGTAAGTATAATAAAAACAATGGCTAACAAAGGTAATTTAAAATTTGCTTTCCACCGAAGGATTTACTAATTTTAAGGTTACTTATATTTAGAAAATGTCGGTATATTTGTATGAAAAAGATCGCTATACTCGGATCAACCGGTTCAATAGGCCAAAACAGTCTGGATGTTATTTCGCGATTCCCTGATGAGTACCGGGTATCGTACCTGGTTGTCCACAAAAATATAGATTTGTTGCAAAAACAGATCGAAAAGTACAGTCCAAGGGCGGTTGCCGTTATAGACGAATATGCCGGATCATTGTTGAGGAAACAGCTAAACTGCAATACGGAGATTTTCACCGGCCCGGCTAGCGTAGAGGAGCTTGTACAACAAAATGATATAGACATCGTCATAAGCTCTCTTGTTGGATTTGCAGGCTTAAAACCGACGATCAAAGCCATTGAAGCGGGAAAAACCATTGCTCTCGCCAATAAGGAAACACTGGTCGTGGCCGGCGAGATAATAATGGATCTGGCTCGGAAAAATAATGTTTCGATCGTTCCCGTTGACAGTGAACATAGTGCGATTTTACAATGTTTAACAGGAGAGAAGCATTCATCTGTAGCAAAGGTGATATTGACTGCTTCGGGAGGCCCGTTTCTAAACACCTCATTGGAAATGCTGCAATCGGTGACGGTCGATGAAGCGCTCAATCATCCGAACTGGCGAATGGGGAATAAAATTACGATCGATTCGGCTACATTAATGAATAAAGGACTTGAGGTGATCGAAGCACATCATCTTTTCGGACTGGAACCCGAAAAAATCGAGGTGGTTATCCATCCTCAGTCAATTATTCATTCGATGGTCGAATTTATAGACGGATCGGTGAAGGCACAGCTGGGAGTTCCCGATATGAAAATACCGATCCAGTACGCTCTGACGTACCCTTATCGGTCAAATTCAAATTTTGAAAGAGTTAATTTCATACGGACGGGAACAATGGAATTCCGCGAGCCGAGTCTCGAGCGGTTTCCGTGCCTGCGGCTTGCACAGGAGGCAATGTATGCAGGCGGAACGATGCCGACGGTATTGAACGCCGCGAACGAAATTGCCGTAGGGGCATTTTTACAAAATGAAATTTCATTTATGCAGATACCCGCCTGTATCGAATGGGCAATGAGCAAACATACAACAATTTTAAAACCGTCTTTAACAATCATAGAAGAGACGGATGAAGAGACACGAAAACAAGTAAGATCTTTTATTGAGTCGATTGATTAACTATTGAGGGAGCTTTTGATTTTATGGATGTCATGACAACCATTTTTTATTTTCTTGTTGCCATCGGTATACTTATCTTTGTGCACGAATTAGGTCACTTTCTTGCCGCGAAATTATGCAAGATGCGCGTCGAAAAATTTTCCATCGGTTTTCCACCGAAGCTTATCAGTAAAAAAATAGGCGAAACGGAATACACGCTGGCACTTATCCCGCTGGGCGGATATGTAAAAATAAGCGGTATGGTGGACGAAAGCATGGATACGGAGTTCCAGAAAAGAGAACCCCAGCCATGGGAATATCGCGCGAAACCAATATACCAGCGAATGTTCGTCATCAGTGCCGGCGTATTAATGAATGCCGCACTGGCAGTATTGATATTCTGGGGCATCAATTTTGCACAGGGTAAATATGTCGAAGATACGACGGAGATCGGCTATGTTGTCCCTGAATCACCCGCATATATTGCAGGGCTGCAACCAACGGATACTATACTAAAAATTAATAACAGAGAAGTCGAACATTGGGGAGAAATAAACCGCATTCTCGGCGCCGAGACGCTCGGACGGGATGTAACTTTCGTGGTCGAGCGTGAAGGGACCCGGGAAACACTTTCCTTATCTGCGCATGATAACATTTCATCCCCGCAGGAACAATTCGGCATTATACAACAACACACGCAGGCCGTCGTTACGCAGGTTATGTCCGGCACTCCCGCGGAAGAACTGGGACTCGAAGCAGGCGACCGGTTCATATCTATACTCGATGAAAAGATCACAAACGAACAGCAGGTAATTGGAATTGTCTCGGCTCACCCCGGTACAGAGATCCCGATCACGTGGGAACGGAATGGCGAGTTGTTTGCAGGAACGGTTATACCGACCGATGAAGGACGCATCGGGATTGCCATTGGCCGCCAATACACCGGTCCTGTACACCATATCAAATATAATGTTTTCACAGCGATACCTGCCGGAATAAAAGATATGTTCGAAATGTTGGGATTGCTCCTTCGTTCACTCTGGCTTATGATCACCGGGACGCTTGCATTCAGCGAAAACGTCGGCGGTCCTATCATGATCGCTCAACTCGCCTCCCAAACGGCAGAAGCGGGGATACTGGCATTTCTCTCCTTTATCGGATTGTTGAGCATCACGCTTGCTTTCATTAATATCTTGCCGTTTCCGGTGCTTGACGGAGGTCATCTTATGTACCTCGTCTATGAAATGATCTTCCGGCGGGAGGTACCCACAAAAATACAAATCGCTCTTCAGCAAATAGGATTTGTGCTTTTACTTGCACTGATGGCATTTGTTATCTATAATGACATTATGCGATTGTAAGTAAATAGCATTACCCGGCACCGGGTACAGCCGGTATATTTTTATGTATCATAAAAACACGTGACAATACATATAACTATTGAAACGGGAGGTTCCTATGCGGTCGTGTAACCATTTTTTGTTTTTCATGAAACAGGGGACTCTCTTTCTGTTGATACTTATCGTTGCAATCCGGTTTTCCGCACACGGTCAGGCACAAATGCAGCAACACCCCAACCTCACCATCACACTTGACGCACAATTTATTAACGCAGATGTAATATATGTGGGAGATGTTGCATTTAATCTGCAAGATCCATTATTTTCATCGCGAGGTCCGATCTTTTTCTTCATGACTATACTATCCGATCAATCCACCGATGTTATGTTTGGTGTCGATATCATAGCGGAGACGGAAGATACGGGTGAAGAGGTCGAAATTTTCACCGGCATCACTCATCCGATCCGACTGGAAGCTCATCAACCGAGAAACTTTTCGAGCAGGGATCTCGCGGAGGGAGGAAGACTGGCATTATATAGTTCTCAGTCTATCGATGTAAATAATGCAACCGGTGCCGCGAAGAGAATTGTCGATGTTGTACGCGCTACCTCACGCCTACCGGATGGCATGTACTACCTGTATGTCACTGCGTATATACCGGGAAGTACCCTTGAGCCGTATCTACCCTATGAAGAGATTGATCAGGTGGTCCGGCAGATGCGTATCGTCAATCCGACGAGGGTTGAATTACTCTATCCGATGGACGGAGACAGAGTTGTAACCCAATTCCCCTTGTTCCAGTGGCGCTCCGATACACAGGAAACGCTCCTTCGTGTTTATGAGATGCCCGAACGGATGCGGTCCCCCGAAGAAGCCATTACCGGAATACCCCACCTCGAAAAACGGGTCTCAACTACAAACCAGTTCATCTATCCGCAATCCGGACCGGGGGTTCGTGTTCTCGAACCCGGGAAACAATATGTGTGGTTCGTTGAAGCGCTCTACACGACAAGTGCCAACAGAGAAGAGGGCATCATAAGCGACCTGCACGTTTTTTCAATTATCGACACGCAAGGGGAAAATCTGTTCAATATAATCAAGCAAGAACTTGAACGATTACTTGAAACCAACTATCAACACATCATCGAACGAATCGAAGAGGGTAATTTCGAATTTACTGACCAGATACGACTCGACGGAGTTCCAATAAGTTCCGAAGATTTGCTCACAGTTATCCAGGCCATTCGGGCAGGGGAACAGAACGCTGTGCTTCGACATGTTTCAATTCATCAAAGATGATCAACAGAGGAAAAAGAGTATGAACACGCACATATCGATGATAGTAGTTTTGTCGTTTATAACAGCTTTATTCTCTGAACGAATGATTGCCGGTGATACAAATGCAAACGATGACCGGCCCACCGTTGCTTTGGTTAACCGGGTCGTGGAAATCGTAAATCGCCGAACGACCGATGCCGATTGGCGGGAAGCAAAAATCGGAGATTTATTAAATTCAGGAGATATCATCAAAACCGGTCGGGCATCCTTCTCTCTTGTCAGGTTTTATGATAACAGCCTTTTACGTATCCGGGAATTATCCGAAGTAACCGTTTATGCGGACCGTGATCGTGAGCATTATCACCGGAATATCCGGGTTGACGATGGATCAGTCGGTTTCGATGTACAAAAAAAGGAAACCGACAGATTCGAATTTTCTACACCGACATCGGTGGCATCAATCCGCGGTTCAACCGGATCGTTTAGTGTCTTGTTCAACGGCCCCGATGTATTGCTACTCGCGACAGGTCTCGCCGTGCTCCGTAATCTCATTTCCGGCGAGGAAATTGAATTAACCGGAGGTGAGATCGGTTTCTCGTTTAGCGACGGCACGATCGAAAAACGTACTATCACTGAAGAAGATTTCGAGCAGTACGGTACTCCGCGGGACAATATTCCGGGTACGGAGCGCCAACAACGAACCCTTGAAATCCGCACCATCGATGAGAATGGAAACCCCCAGACAATAATCATCGAGTACGAAGAGGATAAAAAAAACCGGTAACACGATAGCACCTTTTCATATATACTATCGATTATACAATTTACGAAGAGGGATGCATGCGATTCCCCTATGCATTATTGTTGTATAGCATTATAATGCTTATACACGGCAATCTGACGGCAAAGCCTTCGGATTATTTTTTGTCGGTACATCACGAAGAAGCATTCTATAACAGACCGGTCGAAATCAGCGTAGAACTCCTGCGCAGCGGCGCAATTAAAGAAATTATGCTCATGTATCGGTCTTTCGAATCGACGGATTATATCCCGAAAGAGATGTCGATCACGGGCAACACAGCCTCTGCAAGCATACCCGCAGAAGACGCCAAACCGCCCTTCATCGAATATTACCTGAGAATCATCACCTCCTCCGGTCTGGAGGAGACCTATCCCGTCACGGATCCCGAATTCAATCCCGGATTGATACCGGTATATGCATCGGGAAGCGTCATCGATGCTATCCAGATTCTTAGTCCGCAGGAAAATGAATCGCTTCGTTTTGAAGATCTCGTGATCTCTATTTCTTTGTTCGACCTACCGGAACGGTTTCTTCGTGAAGAGACCCGTGTCTTCATTAACGACTATGAAATAACAGAGTATGCGCTTATTGCCGACGACATACTGGTGGCCGTTCCTTCAAATATCGACGGACTCGACCTCTCCGCGGGCCGCCAGGACATCAGGATAGATTTTATAGAAGAAAATATTGAAACTATCAATTCATTAGACTGGCAATTTTCTATCATCGGCCGGCAGGTACCGATCGAACCGGTGACGCCGCAGTTTCAATACAGAATGTCGATGCAGGGCGAATCGAAAAGTGAATCCCTTGCCGGTAGTGCAACCCAATATAACAGAGGTACCGTTACATTCAACGGCGAACTACCCTGGGTGCTGTTATCCTCACGGCTGCATATTACCAACGAAGAACGCAGTAACCGTCAACCGCAAAACAGATATTCTGTCTCTGCGGAAATGCCCTGGCTACGGCTTCATGCCGGAGACACGTATCCCAAATTCCCTTCGCTGATACTAAACGGCAGACGCGTTCGGGGTTTTCATGGTCAACTCGACCTCGGTGCGTTTAGTCTCGATTATGCAACCGGACAAACGATCAGACATGTCGAAGGATCGGAGCTCTATCAAATTCCCGCCGACTCGGTAGACAGCAGCGGCACTCTTATTCAACCACCGGTAAACAGTGTTTTAATCAACGACTCAACTTATGCTATCTATAATTTCGGTACTCATACCCGCACTATAACGGCTATCAGACCGAGTTTCGGGCGAGCCGATTTTGTTCAGCTGGGATTCACTTATCTGTTTGCGCAGGATGATATCGGATCGGTTACTATCGGGAGGCGGCCGGCTGAAAACATCGTGTTGGGAACCGACCTGAGAATATTGCTCGCTAACAGACGCTTCGAATTCGTCGGTCAGGTAGCAGGCAGTATGCAAAACACCGATATCTCACGGGGCAACCTCGAACGCGAAGAACTTGAGGAACTGGTAGGCAGCGAAGCCGTCGATGAGTTGGTAAAGGTGATCCCGTTATCGACCTTGCAAAAGCTCATAACCATCAACCAATATCTGATCCCGTTCGATCCGAGAGAACTCTCTTCCATAGCAGTAGATCTGCATCTGAGAATGAATTATTACGGGAACCAACTCCAGTTTGGATACATACGACGCGGGAATGATTATACCTCATTCGGATTGACATCGCAAAGACGTGACGTTCAGGGATTCCGCTTGCGGGACCGCCTCCGGTTGTTTCAAAACCAGCTATACTTCGACATAACATTCGAGCGGCTGCGCGATAACCTGAACGATACAAAAGCACACACCACATATATTCACAGGTATGATGCATCGCTGTCATACTTCCCGAGACATAACTTCCCGATGATAACCGTGGGTTACGGATATTTGAAAAACGATAATAAAGTAGATCCGGGAATGCCGGGTCCCGAAGCATCGCGTGCAATACGTGATATCACCAACAGATATTTTGTACAGCTTTCGCACGACTTTCACTGGAAAATACCTCATAACGGCTCACTCTCGATGAACATATCGCAACGGGACGACCGGACCGGACGTAATGCCGATATCGATGTGTATAATATTACCGGTATTGTTAACAGCCGGCTTGATGACGTACCGTTGAGAATGAATATCGGATTCGGTCTTTACCACAGCAAAATACCTTTCTACGATGAACCAACGGAACTCTTTGTCAGAAGTGATTTGAATTACTACAATATAATACTTGGCGGTGAATACCGGCTTATGAACGACAATCTGATAGTCAACGCATCATTTGTCCCCACCTTCGGGGACTATGACCGGACGGTTTTTCAGGCAGGAGCTCAATATTATTTTATGCGTAATCTCTCGTTATTATTCAGCGTTGATTACCTTATGAACCCGTCGACACGCGATGATATAGTATCAAGCCTTGTATTGCGTTATAATATATGATAGACCGGAAACTGAAAATAAGCGGCCGTAAGGATTGGATCCGGCGAATCATCATCGGTGTGACTATCGGTCTTCTGGTCACGACCTTCGTCCAGGATACCTTC
>SLQE01000264.1 GCA_007131635.1 Bacteroidota bacterium
GCAGTATATTCGGCAAAATCATCCGACATGAAACGGGCATCGTAGCCGACAACGACACCTTTACCGACTTTCTTGTGTCGTTTAAAGTACCGCACTGCAGATTCCGCAACAATATACAGGTTGTCAAAAGTAAAGTCATCCGCGATAACCGCGCGCCAGCCGTCGGTTCCAAATGCAATACGATAATCCTTTTTCATGATTAGTTCCCTTTATTATTGGTAACGAATATGCGAGAGTGGGCTGTTTATTTTACCGGCAACCGGAAAAACTCCCCTCCCGATCTTTTCCGGTGCGTACACTGGGGGAAATATACACAGCCGGAGGACCGGGAGGAGAAATAGAATTGAAGAAGTGAATTTAAGATTTAAAAGCATCAAAACCGATGTATGAACCGATAGCATCAAGTTCTTCTTCGATTCTGAGCAACTGATTATATTTCGCAATACGATCTGTTCTGCTTGCAGATCCGGTTTTGATCTGACCGGCGTTTGTCGCTACGGCAATGTCGGCAATCGTGGTATCTTCCGTCTCACCCGATCGATGACTGATGACAGATGTAAAACCGGCTTTCTTCGCCATCTCTATCGCTTCGAACGTTTCGGTGAGAGTACCGATCTGATTTACTTTAATGAGAATAGAGTTACATGCTTTTTCCTCAATTGCCCGCGCGAGAAACTTCGTATTGGTTACAAGCAGATCATCTCCGACAAGTTGTATTTTGTCGCCGAGTGCGCCGGTGAGCTGTTTCCATCCATCCCAGTCATTCTCGGCCATGCCATCTTCGATTGAAATTATCGGATATTGTTTTACCCAGGACTCCCAGAATGTAACCATGTCACCCGGTGTCTTTTTAGAGCCGTCGGATTTATGAAAGACATACTGTCCGTCCTTATAGAATTCACTTGACGCCGGATCGAGGGCGAGCGCGATATCTTCACCGGCCTTGTATCCTGCCTGAGAGATCGCTTCCAGAATAACCTCAATAGCTTCATCGTTCGATTTCAGATTAGGTGCGAATCCTCCTTCGTCACCGACTGCCGTATTGTAACCCTTTTTACCGAGCACCTTTTTCAAGGTATGAAATACTTCAGCTCCCATTCGCAGTGCTTCGGCAAATGTCGGTGCATTACCCGGAACAATCATAAATTCCTGCAAGTCGACATTATTATCCGCGTGTTGTCCTCCGTTCAGTATATTCATCATCGGAGTCGGTAATATACGGGCATTGGTGCCACCGAGATACCTGTAGAGCGGAAGTTGTAAGCTGATTGACGCAGCGTGCGCGGTCGCCATAGAAACACCGAGCAGGGCATTCGCACCGAGCCGGTTTTTATTCGGAGTACCGTCAAGCTCCAGGATAATATGATCGACACCTGCCTGATCAATCGCGTCGAGTCCGATAATTTCATCGGCTATAGTATTATTTACATTTTCGACTGCTTTCAGAACACCTTTGCCGAAATAACGGTTTTTGTCACCGTCACGAAGCTCTACCGCTTCATTTTCACCGGTTGAAGCACCGCTTGGCACAATGGCTCTGCCAACAATACCGTTTTCTAGTTCTACATCAACTTCAACCGTGGGATTGCCGCGTGAATCAAGAACTTCCCGGGCATGTACGTCTATTATAGTTGTCGACATATTCAATAAACTCCTTTTCCCTTTTTCATTTCTTTAACTACATCATGGCTTTTAAAGCTTAAATTTCTATAAATTACTACTTTTTGGGATACAAATCAATTCATAGGACAAAAATCGTCACTAAGTTTCTGATGCCATTGATTACCGCCACATATTAATTGCACTCAACCAATTTGAATATCCGCCGCGTATATTGGAAATCCAGTAATGCGCTTTCCTATCATCGGGGTCTGCTGTTCGTTCGCGTATAAATACAAACTCGATCCCGCCGCTCTGGAGGTAATACGTCCAGGTTTCGATTCTTTCTATACCGATTCGGCAATCGACAAAATGAGGCTCACCGAGAATAACAAAAACCATTCCCATAGGTGTTTTCCAGCCCTCGACATTCGTTGTAAATAACTCGTTCGCAATTCGAATACGTTCGTAATAATCGCCCATTTTCCAGGCACCGACATTTTGCCAATATTCATTTAAAAGTCTCCGCCGTTCCTCGATCGTCTCACCGCTTTTTATATTATTTAAATCCCGCGTCGACGCAACATAATGCAAAGCTTCGATCTGTTGATCGACATCGGTCATATGCGGGAAATCAAGTACATGAGTCATAAACTCGGTGTGCGACTTTACATTGACATTCGCGTTATTGTTTTCCACACCGATATTTTCAACGAAAACTTCATAATACCCTGCATCGATAATGAGATCAAAAGGTAGAAATATTTGTGTTGTCCCCTCTCTCAAAGTCAACAAAGTATCACGAAGCACGATGGTATCCCGATCCTCAACAAATATACCGGTTCGATGATAGGGCCGCTGTGCCCGGTAAGAAAAGGGATTGTCAATCAGAAAATCGTTGTTGTAATATTTCCGAACCAAACCATACCGCAGCGGGAGATTTTCCACATCGCTGTCGGAGTAAATTTCGGTAAAAACGTGGAACGGTTCGGTGATTGTCAGCACGCGATCCGATAACATAGGATTGATAACACGACGACCGTTTTCGATTTTGATGGAACGGATGAGTAATAAATCTCCGATTGCTATCGGATCAGGTCGGATTGGGTCTACCTGCAGAATTTCACGGATTTGTGTGCTGATATTAATCGCCCGATCCAGGATTGTGATCGTAAAACGGTATTCACCCGGTCCGAGATAAAAAGATTCCAATATACGATCGCTTGCACCGTACCGTGATACACGCTCACGCGTTGTATTGACTTTGCGGATAATATCTTTGCGCTCAACAACTTTGTTTTGGTTGTCGTTGATTGTGATATTAATTGTATACTCAGTCGCGAGTACATCCCCCCCGTCTGTGGTAAAGTGGAGATTGTTATGGGGGACCTCGAGGTACGCATCAATACGGGTTTTCTCGGGTCCTTTGAACTGAACAAAATCTACTACCAGAGAAGGTCTTCCGATATCCCGTATTCGCCCGTCGTAATAAC
This sequence comes from Bacteroidota bacterium, assembly GCA_007131635.1. GTDB lineage: Bacteria > Bacteroidota > Ignavibacteria > T3Sed10-11 > T3Sed10-11 > T3Sed10-11. The sequence goes on from SLQE01000264.1 coordinate 3,093, forward strand.
ACCGAAAACCATCCGGTGACGCATCCAGAGCGGAACGGGACGGGGAACAACCAAATTGTAGCAGAATCAATAATAATACTATCACTCCCACGAACTTAACACGCATCATACCCTCCGTTTGTTTCTTTTGTCATACTGTATAATACAATATAATACAATAATAGCCAGTATTTCAGGAAAAATCAATATTATTTTAATTATCCCTTGAGGATTTATCTCCAGGGAGGTAAAGTTTCCCAGATTGTACTTCCGAATTCGTTCGCAAACTCAATCCGGTCTATCCACTCATTGATGCCATGCTGCGCTGCGGGAGAATTCGTATAATTCAAGGCTTCCCAGAATTCCATTTTCGCCTCCTGAAAATTGCCGGTGTAAAATAGAGATTCACCTGCCCGGATAGTGGCAAGATATTTGAAAAAATCGTCTTCCAAGCGGTCGCGTACAACTCTATTATATTGAGCGGATCTTTCAAAATCACCCGTCATATGCATATATCGGGTAATTACCCACTGTAAACCGATCGACAGAGGATCATCGATGGACTGGCCGGCAAGAGACCGCAGAATGGATTCCTGGTTTTCCCGTTCATGATATAATAATCTTCGGAGATCGGCATCGTCGGGAGTTTCAAGCGCCAGCAATCTGATCCGCATTAATTCGTTTATTGTATCAGAAAAATCGATAGCGAGCAGCCGACGGTATACTTCTTCGGCAGACTGATAGTCTCCCCGTATGGCGTGAATATCTCCGGTGGCTCTGTACAGAACGGGTATAATCTGAGGAAACTCTTCCTGTAATTTTTCATCATCAAAGTAATCAATAACACCCTCGTATTCTCCGAGATGAAACGCTGTTTGGATCAGACCTTCAAGCGCAGTCACATTAGGCACCATGTCCCATGAACGCCGGAACAATTCATTTGCCGCGGTGTGATCGCCCTCCCGGAAATGTTCGAGAGCAGCTCTGTTGATTCGGGCAAGCGCCCTCGGACATTTCAGTCCGAAGAGCGAGGGACGTTTAAAATGTATCATCGTCTTTACCCGCTGCCGTTCCGAGACGTTTATTCGCCGCAGGAAGCTTATCCATTCCGCGGCAAGTTGTTCTCGCGGACGATCAAACGCGGTTTCGTAATCAGACCAGGCATAAGCCGAACGCACTCTATGAATTCCGTAGCGATCTATCAGGTACTGTACAAAACTCCCCATCAGCACATAGCTCACCGGTGAATACTGTTGAGCGAAAATCTTACTATGAAGCAATACGGACGGATCACGAATAACTTCAAACTGTAATAGTGCGGCGGCATGTTCGTGTAACGTCCGATTACCCCATACTCCTTCCGTAGCCATTGCAACGCCCTCAATGAGCGCGGCGGAATTCGATATGCGTAATACCGGCATCCCGAAATGTCCGGCAACAACGTGGGCAAGCTCGTGAAGCAGCGAGCGCTGATATGTATCGGCATTGATATGTATCTCTCTTGACCAGGGCTTCGCAATATTTGTAGTTGCCGGTCCGATAAGAGATCGTTTCATTCCGGGGTCCGGGTACAAATAGCTTCGTGTCTTACCGATATGCATAACACCGAGTTTACGCATTGCCTGATGTCGCTGAAATTCATGCTCAAACGCAACCCACTTGATTTCATTTTCATTAAAGCTGTCGGAAGAATAATGAATAGAGAACGACCGTGTCTCAAATACACTGCCAAGGCTGCTCTCAAGTTGTCCGTACGTCGTACTGAAACCGAGTGCACCGCGTGAGAGCATCTGGACGAACAGTAAGATGACACCGACGGTTAAGAATATACTCACATAGCTGTTTGCGTATGCGTGTCTAACCAAGCGAATGCGATCCCGAAAAGATACACCGCGTACAGGCGTGAACCGGAGCATAGACATGAACAGAACAAACAGCAAAGCAAGGAATACCGTATAACCGCGGTACAGCACAAGTGTGGATGTTACGGGTAAGAGCTGGTCGTAGCTTAATCCCGGGAAAAATCCGATAAACGGATTATAGAAAAATATTTTCGGTTGCAGTAGAGTCGAAAGTATCGAAAAAACAAACGAAAGAATAACAAAACATACAAATACCGTTCGCGCCCACCTGAATAGCATACTCACCAGCCAACCGAGCAAATATGAAAAAATGACGCTTATGACAGGGAGGAGAGCATAAAAGGTAAGTCCTTCGACAGGATCGCAGGGTAATTCCGGTAAAGCGACAACGAAAACAACAATAACCGGAACGAGCAGATATAAAAGATTAGCGATCAATCCATTTCGCAAACGAACCGTCGGGGGCATATCACTTTTTCGACGCTCATCATGGATCGCGTAAAAACCGGCAATACCTGATGCAATCACAGCGAACAGTGCGGCATATTCATAGCCGAAATTACCGATCAACGGTTGACGCACAATGAGAATCGATACGAAAAGATACAGTATGACGGCGATATAATGATTTACCCGGGTATACATTGGTATGATTAAAATTCCTCGGTTTTAATCCGCCGGACATCCGCGCCCAGCTTCTGCAATTTTTTCTCTATCGACTCATATCCGCGATCGATATGATAAACACGAAGAACTTCTGTTTCACCCTCGGCTATCAATCCCGCCAGGATAAGCGACGCGCTCGCACGAAGATCGGTGCTCATTACCTTGGCACCTTTCAGGTTACCGTTGCCGTGTACGATAGCAACATTTTCTTCGACTTCAATGCGTGCTCCGAGACGATTCAATTCTGGAACGTGCTTAAAGCGGTCGGTAAAAATCGAATCGGTAATAACCGATGTCCCCTTTGCTTTGCACATCAATGCTATCCACTGTGCCTGCATATCCGTGGGGAAGCCGGGATACACATCGGTCGTAAGACTGACCGGTTGGAGAGTATGAGGGGATTCCAATGTAATTCTGGACCGTTCAACCTTGATGATACATCCCGCCTGTTCGAGTTTTGACAATAACGCGCGAAGATGATCGGGTATACAGTTTGTAATTGTTATATTTCCGCCGGTAATAGCACCCGCGACGAGAAATGTACCGGCTTCGATCCGATCCGGAATGGTTGCAATCGGGGCGGGATTTAAATTTTGCACTCCTTCAATTTCGAGATGTTTTGTGCCGATACCGTGTATTTTTGCCCCCATTTTATTGAGGAAATGAGCAAGTTGATTTATCTCCGGTTCCATTGCAGCATTTTCAATATAGGTAATGCCTTCTGCCAGCACCGCCGCCATCATTATATTGCCTGTCGCACCGACACTCGGTGTATCGAATGTAATATGGGTACCTTTTAACCTTGCTGCTTTCGCGACAATGTAACCATGCTCAATAACCACGTCGGCACCGAGTTTTTTCATTCCCTCGATATGAAAATTGACCGGGCGGGGTCCCCAGGCACAGCCGCCCGGAAGCGATACCCTGGCTTCACCGTACCTGGCAAGTAACGGGCCGAGGACATAGATCGAAGCGCGCATTTTTTTAACATGTTCATACGGGGCTTCAAATTTATTGATCGTAGAGGAATCGATGTAAAGTCTGTTTTCCTGTATTGAAACACCGAGGCCCATCATTTCAAGAAGCCGGCTCATAGTTCGGACATCCCGTAAATCCGGTATGTTATCAAAAATAAATTCGCCGGGTGCCAGAATAGATGCCGGCATGAGAGCCAGAAGGGCATTTTTTGCACCGCTGATACTGACTTCTCCCGAAAGTTTTTTACCACCCTGAATAACAAATTTGTCCATAGAAACTGCAATAATAATTGTACATAACGGCCGGTTATCCGGATTAATATACAAACCCTTCACCTGGAATGCAATCAGAAGCGATGGTGCCGTTGCAAGGGTATTACCACGGAGGACCGGGTCTTCATTTGCCCATAAAATTGTTTATATATATATTATAGAGTAAGTACACCAGCGATTTCCATATCTATCAAAGAATACGTATTCCTATGTTCTTACCGGAGGTTCAGATGAATAACAAATCAC
>SLQE01000287.1 GCA_007131635.1 Bacteroidota bacterium
GATTTGTACCTGGTCGGGTCCCGGTTCCGGTTTTTCCGTTTCCCGTATTTTTAGTGTGTCCGGACCGCCGTATTTCGTTACAAATGCTGCTTTCATACTATCCATAGTTTTTTCGGCAGGATCGATCGTAGAGCTAACAATATCAATAAATCCTGAACAATATGCAACATGCTTGATATTGAGGCGTAAATTTATCAATATATATACTTGTCGGAATCGAAGAAGCGATTTTTGACACTGATAACACGATACACATGCATCTGCAGTGCAATATGAAAATTGTATCGGGATGAACCTTTAAGTAAAATGATCTGATGTGTATTTATTTTTTAAAACAACCGTAGAGCTTCTATATGAATATCCTTGTTGTCGGTCATCTCTGTTACGATGAAATACATCTGCCGGACCGTAATCCCGTTTCGGGATTCGGCGGAATATATTATGCCGTAGGAACGCTTGCTGCGATTGCGGGAGGCGATCATAAGGTCATACCCGTGTTCGGCGTGGGTAAAGACAGAAAGGATGAACTTTTGTCCCGCCTTTCGGCATTTCCGAATGTGGTAACGGAAGGAATATTCGATCTTGAAGGATCGACAAATACCGTAAAACTTTTTTATGATGACGGACAGGAAAGAATTGAGTGCAGTGAACATATCGCTCCCCCTATACCGGTTTCGGCCGTTCAGCCGTTTCTTAAGCGATCGGATGCAATACTGGTCAATATGGTGTCCGGTTTTGATGTTACGTTCGATATGTTATATATGATCAATGAGGGAAAGGGATCGCGAAATGTACCCGTGTATTTTGATATTCATAGTATGACGCTCGGCATAGATGATAATAACAAACGATTCAGGCGGCCGGTCATGGACTGGCGACGGTGGGTTTTTCATACGAATATTGTCCAGATGAATGAACTTGAAGCCGCGACACTTACCGTTGAAAGATTATCCGAAGAACAGCTTGCAAAGATAATGACGACCCTCGGTCCGACAACCATCATTATTACACGGGGCAACCGGGGTGTAACCGTTTTCCAGGCAGATAAAAAGAAAATCACGAGCGAGGGGATCCCGGCAAATAAAGTTACCACCGAAGAGAATAAAAATAGTTCGGTAGCATTTCCCGATCCTACCGGCTGCGGTGACGTCTTTGGTGCCGCGTATATTCTGCATTATACGAAAACAAAGGACAGCATCGCCTCGGCCAGGTTTGCAAACCGAATTGCTGCCCGTAAAGTTACACTGCCCGGATCTGATGAACTCGGCCGCCTGTCCGATGCAGTATCGCAAGAGGCAGAATGAAAAGAGTCCTCATAACCGGCGGCAACGGATTGCTCGGACAAACGGTAACGAGATTGTTATTGCAGGAAACGAATCATGAAATTTTCGTTACCGGAAATGAGGAGCACCCGGTTGTCGGAAAACAAATAACAGCATACCGGCAGGTGGATGTTACCGATAAACAACAGTTGCGGGATTGTGTGCAGAAATTCAAACCCGCGGTCATCGTCCATACTGCCGCTAATACCGATGTGGATACCTGTGAGGAAGACCGGGATACGGCACAGCTTGTAAATGTAAGAGCAGTAGAGTATCTTGCTGAATCAGCCCGCATTTTCGGTGCTCATATCATTCACATTTCGAGTGATTATGTCTTCGACGGTGAGAAAGCGCCTCTCGATGAATCCGCACCGCCTCATCCGATTAATTATTACGGACGGACAAAACTTGCAAGTGAGAATGTCCTGCGAGGTGCCGGGATACAACACACTATCATCCGTACAATGATATTTTACGGATTCGGTTACAATGTAAAGCCGAACTTTGCGCTCTGGGTCTTGGGTAACCTGTCAGCCGGGAATAAAATATCCGTTGTCATAGATCAGTACGGACAACCGACGTTTGTCGACGACCTTGCCTATGGCATCATAAAGATCATCGATCGTGGACGAACGGGATTGTATCATATGAGCGGCGCTGATGTCGTCAGCCGGTACGATTTTGCCGTTGCCGTTGCAGAAACTTTTCGGCTGCCGAAAAATCTCATTCAGCCGATAACAAGCGATGAGCTGTCACAATTGGCGCCTCGTCCGCGGTATTCTGAATTTGTCACACAGAAAGCCCGGATGGAATTGGGAATACGTATGTCGAATATTCATGAAGGATTAAGTGTTCTGCGTAAGCAGATTGAGGATAGCAAATTTGGTTTTACATAATTATATAATCACTGTTTTCATTATCATCTAATTATAAACGGATTATGAAATGCTGGATCTAAAAACGATACGCGAACAAACGGAACGGGTACGCGAAGGGATTACCAAAAAGAGAGAAGCAGATAAACTTGACGAGGTGCTGAAAATCGATATGCGGAGGAGGGAACTCATCCGGGAAGTTGAGTCATTAAAGAGCAAAAAAAACACCGTGAGCGCTGAGGTCGGGAAGTTGAAGAAAGAGGGCAAAGACGCCGGTGCATTGATCGCAGAGATGAAAGTGGTCGCGGATAAAATTAAAGAGATCGACGATGAACGGCGGTCGGTTCAGGAAAAAATCGATGAGATGCTCCTCTGGATCCCGAATATCCCTCACGAAAGTGTCCCGGTCGGCGATGACTCAGGAAGCAATGTTACCGTGCGGGAATGGAAACCCGAAGATACCATCCTCGGATTTACTCCGCATAACGAACTCGGTTTTGAGCCGCTCGACCATGTGCAGCTCGGTAAGAAACTCGGTATACTCGATTTCGAACGGGGAGCAAAAATAAGCGGGAGCGGATTCCCGCTATTCATCGGAAAAGGTGCCACGCTCGAACGCGCTCTTATTAATTATATGATCACCGTGCATACATCCCGGCATGGATATACTGAAGTCTTCCCTCCGTTTCTTGTGAACCGGCATTCGATGACCGGTACCGGTCAGCTGCCGAAATTATCGGAGGATATGTATCGTTGTGAACAGGACGATCTTTTTCCGATTCCGACGGCGGAAGTGCCGATTACAAACATGCACAGAGATGAATTGCTCCCGGCAGATAGACTGCCTTTGACATACGTGGGATATTCCGCCTGCTTCCGCAGAGAGGCAGGGTCATACGGTAAAGAAACAAAAGGATTTTTACGCGTGCATCAATTTAACAAGGTTGAGATGGTACGTTTTTGTAAGCCCGAAGATTCATACGAACAACTTGAACAGCTCGTAAGTCACGCGGAGGTTATTCTGAAAGAATTGCGTATACCGTATAAAGTACAACTTCTATGCAGCGGAGATCTCAGCTTTGCCGCATCAAAATGCTACGATATCGAGGTCTGGGCGCCCGCAGAGCAAAAATGGCTTGAGGCTTCGAGCTGTAGTAATTTTGAAGATTTTCAGGCAAGACGAATGAATATCCGGTATAAACCCGATCCGAAGTCTAAACCTGTGTTCGTTCATACGCTGAACGGGTCCGGACTTGCAACTTCCCGGCTTATGGTGGCGTTAATAGAGAATTACCAGACTCCCGAAGGTAAAATAATTGTACCTAAAGTTTTACAACCTTTTACCGGTTTTGAGATAATTGGATAGTTTATACAAATTAAAACCATATTTACGACGCCATCGCCTGCTGCTCGCAGCAGGCTTTATCGCTATTATCCTGTCGAATGCATTTGAAGTGCTTATTCCTTTGATTATACGCGAAGTGGTGGATCAACTGCAGGAAGAGGCGTCAATGCGTCAATTCCTTGAATACGGCGCGATGGTCGTTGGTGTGACGGCTTTGAGCGGATTGTTCTCATACTTTACCCGTCAGACGATCATTGTTGCATCCCGAAAGATGGAATTCGAGCTGAGGAATGATTTCTACGCGCATCTGCAAAAGCTTTCGGTTTCCTTCTATAATAATACCACAACCGGCGACCTGATGGCACATACAACAAATGATATCAATCAGGTGCGCAATTTTCTCGGCCCCGGCATTATGTATGCAACGAGCACGGGAATCGGTTTCGTTATCATACTCGGTATTATGCTTTCGATCAATCCGACCTTAACGCTGCTCGCACTTCTTCCGCTGCCGCTGATCTCTGTTATCGTCTTTTATATCGGCGGTATCGTGCACAAAAAGACAATTCGCATTCAGGAGCAGTTTTCAAACATCACGTCCCGTGCTCAGGAGAATCTTTCCGGCATTCGTGTTATAAAAGCATTTACACGGGAACAGTTTGAAGTCGATCGGTTTAAAGATCTCGGTGTCGAGTATTACCGCCGCAATATGAGTCTGATCAGAGTGCAATCCTTAACACGTCCCGTTCTGTATCTTCTTATTGGTATCTCACTCATTGTTGTGCTCTGGTATGGCGGTTCCAGCGTTATTGACGGACGAATGACGCTCGGCGATGTCACCGCTATGATGATCTATCTCGGTATGCTCATCTGGCCTATGATCGCGTTCGGATGGGTATTTAATATCATACAACGTGCTGCCGCTTCGATGGGACGTCTCAACAAAATCTTTGATGTCCAACCGGAAATAATGGACGGACCCGATACTGATTCTTCGATCAAAGATCTACAGGGGCACGTTACATTTAAAGGTGTTACCTTTTCCTATCCGGGTGCGCCCGGGCCGGCGTTGAAAAATATCGATCTCGATATACCGCCGGGTAAAACGGTCGGAATAATCGGCTTCACCGGCGCGGGAAAATCGACGTTCGTTTCACTCATACCCAGATTGTTTGACATTACGGACGGTGAGGTACGCATCGATGGTTATCCGATCAAGCAAATACCGGTTGAGACGCTCCGTTCCTCTATCGGCTATGTAACGCAGGAGACGTTTTTATTCTCAGAAACCATACGCGAAAATATTATATTCGGAGAACACGGAGCCGAAGAGGAGCTTGTCGAACGCGTTGCGGATATCGCTCATCTGTCAGGTGATGTGGCCGATTTCCCGAAGAAATTCGAAACGGTAATCGGTGAGAGAGGCATTACATTGTCGGGAGGCCAGAAACAACGGGCAAGTCTTGCACGGGCGCTCGCGCGTGATCCAAAAATACTCATACTCGACGATGCCTTCTCGGCGGTGGATACCTATACGGAGGAATCGATCCTGTCGAGACTCCGCGATGAGATCCGCAACCGGACGACACTACTGATCAGTCACCGCATATCAACGGTAAAACAGGCCGATGAAATAATCGTCATCGATAACGGCAAGATCGTCGAACGCGGAACGCACGACGAACTCGCCGGACAGGGCGGTATATATGCAAACTTGTATCAGAAGCAATTACTCGAAAAAGAGCTGGAGGAAATGTAAGGTAGACATGCCCGTCACGTTCTGTATGTACATAGTGAAAAAGTTCCGTGGCATAGAAAATTTTATAAGTAATCGTGACGGGCATGTTAGTGTTATTATAACACTTGCCCGGCACCCTAAATTTAAACGGTAGTTACCATAAAGAAAATTAGTTTTTTTTGGTTACTGTAGGTGCCGGGCAAGGAAATAAATTCGTAACTCGTAATTCATAACTCATAATTCCCCAATGGCAATGCATGACGACGAAATAATGGGCAAAGCGTACGATTCGCGCTTAATGAAGCGTTTGCTGTCGTATTTAAAGCCTTATCGAAAGTTCGTTATCGCGGCAATATTTTTAAACATAATCTTTGCTGCAATGGGACCGCTGCGTCCTTTTCTTACAAAAATTGCCATTGACGATTATATACTGACCGGCAATTACCCCGGTTTGATGGTATTGATCGGAATCTTGTTCGGAATACTCATCCTGCAGGGATTTATTCAATATGCAATGAGTATTGTGACCGAGTGGATCGGTCAGAAAGCGATATTCGATTTACGAATGCAGGTGTTCAAACACTTACAGAAATTATCGCTTCGGTTTTTTGATAAGAATCCCATCGGAAGGCTCGTTACGCGCACGACGAACGACGTTGAGTCTTTAAACGATATGTTTTCATCGGGTGTCGTCACCATATTCAGCGATATATTTGTCATATTCTGGATACTGATTTTCATGTTTGTCATGAGCTGGGAATTGTCTTTGGTGACGCTGGCAGTACTCCCGTTTTTATTCTATGCCACGTGGGTATTCAGAAGAAAGGCACGTGAAGCGTACCGTCAGGTGCGCAAGCATCTCGCGCGTCTGAATGCCTTCCTCCAGGAACACATCAGCGGAACGATTGTTTTGCAGATTTTTAACCGTGAGAAGAAAGCGCGCGCGAAATTCGAAAGGATCAATTCGGATTACCGGGATGCATATATGCGCTCGATATTTTATCATGCGGTCTTTTATCCGGTCGTCGAGCTCATTAGCGCCGTCGCCGTCGGATTGATCATATGGTACGGAGGAGGAAGCGTTGTCCAGGGAGCGCTGACAATCGGTATTCTCATTTCGTTTATTCAGTATACCGAGATGTTCTTTCGTCCGATCCGTGATCTCGCCGAAAAATATAACATCATGCAAACGGCAATGGCATCATCCGAAAGAATTTTTAAATTGTTGGACGATAGATCTATCATTCCGGATCCCGATGTACCCGCGGAGCTGAAAACGATCAGCGGTCGGGTAGAATACCGTAATGTGTGGTTTGCGTATAATCAGGATGATCATGTTCTTCGGGATGTGTCTTTTCAGGTACATCCCGGCGAAACCGTCGCGCTCGTCGGGGCCACCGGCGCGGGAAAGACTTCGATTATTAATCTCATGACACGGTTCTATGATATTCAGAAAGGACAAATACTCGTTGACGGGATCGATATCCGGACTGTACGAAAGGCGGATTTACGGAAGCACATTGCAATTGTTTTGCAGGACGTGTTTTTATTTTCGGGGGACATAAAAAGCAATATCACACTCGGTGATGATTCCATATCGATGGAACGGGTACGTGAGGTATGCGCTGCGGTCGGTGCCGATCGGTTTATTGAACGATTGACGAATGGGTACGATGAGCCGGTGAAAGAGCGCGGTGCAACATTGTCGGTGGGACAGAAACAGTTGCTTTCGTTTGCACGTGCTCTTGCCGTCGATCCAAAAATATTGATACTTGACGAAGCAACGA
>SLQE01000426.1 GCA_007131635.1 Bacteroidota bacterium
TCTTAAATGCCCCCGGTACGATAGATTCGGATTACCGCGGTGAAGTAAAAGTGATCCTTATGAACTTCGGGAAAAAACCGTTTACGGTTTGTCGCGGTGATCGGATCGCTCAAATGATCGTTGCTCCCTACACACGCGTCTCATGGAATGAGGTAACACGCATAAACGAAACCGGTCGGGGTTCGGGCGGATTTGGACATACAGGGAAACAATAAGTCTACATCTGAATGGCAAAAAATACTGTGTCATCGAAAAAATCAAGCAAAACAGGGGATCAGAGAGGTGATGTCCCGGCGACTCCTTCGACTCTTTCACATATTGCACAGAACCATCTGAACATTATTATAATCGCTTCGATTGTATTGCTCGTTATTTTTCTCTATACGATTCAGATAGTCATATCGCCCTTTTTAATACTTGCCGTCATCATATTTATATTGTATCCGATACGCCAGAATATCGTTGCAAGACGTCTGCTATGGGTAAGTATACTCCTGTTCATTTTTTGGTTCCTCTATATGATCAGCGGGGTTATGGTCCCGCTCATTATTTCATTCGGGATGGCGTATATCTTTAATCCGCTCATCGATCATTTACAAAAGAAAAAAATTCCCCGCTGGGTGACGGCACTCGGATTAATCCTGACGGTGATAACGGTAATCGTGCTTATTCTGCTTATGCTCATGCCGCTGGTGATCCAGCAATTTAACGAGTTGCTCCAGGGCATAACAAGTGCCGTCGCGGACATCGGCGAATGGTTGCGGGGAGGAGAGTTGTTCGACAGACTGGAGGCGGCGGGGGTCCCCTCAGAAAATATACGGAATTTTGTTAATACCGAAATTGTTCCCACATTGGAAAACTTTTCACTGCTTTTCCTTCAGGCAATGTTTGATTTCTTTGTCGGCTTATCCGGAATGATTACCCATCTGATAAATCTTGTCACCGTGCCTTTTCTGTCGTTTTTCCTTATGAAGGATTTCCCGGCCGTGAAGCGTCGGGTTAAGATTATGGTACACGATGATTTTCAACCTGATGTGGTTTATTATTACAGAAAAATTGATAAGATGCTCGGACGTTATATCAGAGGTTATATAGTCCTCGCGAGCATCAACGCAACGCTTGCCGGATTACTATTATGGATCTTCGGCATCAAATACGCAGCGGTTATAGCAATTATAACATTCTTCCTGGATTTTATTCCCTACTTCGGTCTTATTCTGACCATGATTATCGCCGGTGTCGTAGGGTTTCTTTCCGAACCTCCGGTACTGTTACGCGCTCTATTGGCTGTCTCAAGCATCGGTGCTCTGGCGATACTTGAAAATTATGTGCTCGCACCTTTTATTCTGGGACGCCCAATCGGTCTACATCCCGTCGTTTTGATAATGACATTATTGATTTTCGGATTTTTCTTCGGTATCCCCGGTCTCATCATAGCTCTGCCGACTACTGCCATTATTATTTTATTTGCAAAAGAGTGGGATATACGCCGACGCGAAAAACTCGGCCTGACGCCTGTCGATTATGAACAGCTATGAAACATTCAAAATCAGGGAAGATATACCTTGTCTCGACACCGATCGGTAACGCGGGGGATATTACTCTCAGGGCGCTGGAAATACTGAAGACAACGGATCTCATCGTCTGTGAAGAGCTGAAGGAAGGGAGGAGATTGTTAGCATCCTATAATGTGAACCGTGAAACAATTCCTCTCAACGAACACAATGAGGAGAAGCAGACGGATGAGATACTTGCAGCACTTCAATCCGGTAAAACCGTTGCTCTCATCTCCGATGCGGGAGCCCCTCTGATAGCCGACCCCGGAACCCGCTTAGTCCAAAGATGTATTGAACTCAACATACCGGTTACATCTGTTCCCGGTGCTAATTCGATAGTGCCCGCCCTGCAATTATCCGGATTTTCCGTTGATGGTTTTCTGTATGTCGGCTGGTTATCGCCGAAGAAGGAAATTCGACGGAATCAGCTCCGGGATTTGAAGAAAGAAAAACGTTTACTGGTCATTCTAGAGGCGCCGTATCGGGCAAAAGCGCTGCTACGTGATGCAAGCAGTATTCTCGGAACCAACCGAAAAGCAGCTCTTGCTTTCGATTTAACAACGGATAAAGAGACGGTCTATCGTGACACTCTCGGACGTCTGGCATCATTATTTGAACGAAACCCTCGGAAAGGAGAATTTGTTCTAATAATTAAAGGTGACGATCGTCATTTGTAATTAAAACCAGCTATCCTTATATTTTAGTATCATGTTCCAAAAAAGAACACATATAGCACCCGAATTGCGGGGTGTTCACTGGCTGAACAGCGGACCTCTGTCGATACACAATTTACGCGGAAACGTGATCGTATTATTTTTCTGGGACCATACCGATATACGCTCTCTGCATATGCTCGAATACATACGGGAGTTGTATGACCGCTATAACGATGCCGGCCTCGTTGTTGTCGGGGTTCATTCTCCCGCATTTGATTTTGCCGGCAAGGTCGAATCGCTCGAGAGGGTTGTCCGCGAACGCGGTTTACTTTTTCCGGTTGTCATGGATAACGACCGTACTATTTTCGAAAATTACCGGAATAGTGAAACGCCGGCTCTCATCATCATCGATCAGGAGGGAAGCATACGCTCGCAATATCACGGGAGAGGCAAGCAGCAACAGATTGAACGTGATGTCCAGGTAATATTACACGACAGCGGATGGGTCGATGCACTGCCGTTGCCCATGGATGCAGTGCGTCCCGAGGATATCCCCGGAGTTCTGCTGACAAAAGAAACCCCCAAGATATTTTTCGGCTATCTGAAAGGAAGTCTGGGAAACAAAGAGGGCTTCAATCCCGAATCGGTATATAGCTATGAAGATCCGGGTTTTTATGTCCCGGGCCGTTTTTACCTCAATGGTATCTGGCGGAGCGATCGGCACAAAATCACTCTCGAACAACCCGCATCCGACGGCGGATACATCATCATTAAATACGAAGGGATGGAGGTGTATGCACTGATCGGTCAGGAAGATCATACCCCCCGACGTCTGGAGGTGACGCAGGACGATGTCTGTCTCACGGCAGATAATAAAGGCGAAGATGTAAGCATCGATTACGACCGTCGCAGTTATATCGAGGTCGATTCCCCGAGATTATTGCATCTTGTGAAAAACGATACATCGGGTGAATATATACTAAAGATTACCTCACGGACTCCCGGATTTGAAATGTATTCCCTCACGTGTATACCCAGTGTCGTTCCAGATTTGCTCAATAAGAATTAATAACGGAAAATCTCTTTCCTTCCCACAGTTTCACGCACGTATAATCGCTATGGATGCTACAGCATGAAAGAAACCATACAACAGTTACATTCCATATTGGAAAAACGTATCCTTGTGCTCGACGGCGCAATGGGAACGATGATACAGAAGTATAAACTGCGGGAAGATGATTTCCGCGGGGATCGTTTCCGGAACCATCCATCCGATTTACTCGGAAACAATGACCTGCTATCAATTACCCGTGCGGACATTATCCGGGAAATTCATAGAAAATACCTTGACGCAGGCGCCGATATTATCGAGACAAATACTTTCAGCGGTACCGCAATAGCACAGGCCGACTATAAAATGGAAGAAATCGTCTATGAGTTGAACTACGAATCGGCTAAGCTCGCGAAAGAGGTCGCACGTGAATATACACAAACGGATCCGGATAAACCCAGGTTCGTCGCCGGTGCACTCGGACCGACCAATAAAACTGCGTCACTATCACCCGACGTCAATAATCCGGCGTACCGCGCCGTCAGTTTCGACGACCTCGTACATGCATACGGCGGACAGGCGAAGGGACTCATAGACGGAGGTGCAGATATACTTCTCGTTGAAACGGTGTTCGATACACTGAATTGTAAAGCGGCTCTGTTTGCCATTCAGGGATTGAGCGAAACATTAGACCGGGATATTCCTGTTATGGTATCCGGTACGATAGTCGATCAGAGCGGACGCACGTTGTCGGGACAAACGGTGGAGGCATTCTGGATATCGATCTCACACACGAAAAATCTACTGAGTGTCGGATTGAATTGTGCGCTTGGTGCGAAACAGATGCGTCCGTTCATTGAGGAACTTTCCAATATTGCGACCTGTTTCGTGAGTGTCTATCCGAATGCCGGTTTACCGAATGAATTCGGAGAGTATGATGAAACACCCGAAACGATGTCCGGGTTTCTGGATGACTTCGGGCGGCATGGTTTTTTCAACATCGTCGGCGGCTGCTGCGGTACAACTGACGGGCATATAAAAAAAATTGCTGATCTTGCCGCGCGGCACTCACCAAGAAAAATCCCCGTGCATGAACCATATCTAAGGTTAAGCGGTCTGGAACCTCTGATCGTGCGCCCGGAAACGAACTTTGTGAACGTGGGTGAGCGGACGAACGTGACCGGGTCGAAGAAATTTGCCCGGTTGATTCAGGAGGATAAATACGAAGAAGCATTGTCCATTGCAAAGCATCAGGTCGAGGGTGGTGCGCAGATACTCGATGTAAATATGGACGAGGGAATGCTCGAATCCGAAGAAGTTATGAAGGAATTCCTGAACCTTCTGGCTTCCGAACCCGATGTGGCAAAACTTCCGGTTATGATTGATTCATCGAAATGGACGGTACTCGAAGCCGGTCTCAAATGCCTTCAGGGAAAAGGGATCGTAAACTCCATCAGTCTCAAAGAGGGAGAAGAGGTATTCAAACAGCAGGCAAAGAAAGTGCGCCAGTACGGTGCTGCGGTCATCGTGATGGCATTCGACGAAAAGGGGCAGGCGGATAGTTATGAACGCCGTATCCGGATTTGCGAACGGGCCTATAAAATTCTGACCGAAGAAGTCGGTTTTCCGCCGCAGGATATTATCTTCGATCCGAATATCCTTACCGTTGCGACGGGCATGGACGAACATAATAACTATGCGGTTGATTACATAAAAGCCACAAAGTGGATAAAAAAGAATTTACCTTTGGCGAAAGTAAGCGGCGGGTTGAGTAATATTTCATTTTCGTTTCGCGGAAACGATATCGTGCGCGAAGCCATGCACTCGGCATTTCTTTTCCACGCAATAAAAGCCGGTATGGATATGGGCATCGTGAATGCAGGCCAACTGGAGGTCTATGAAGAAATTCCCGGGGATCTCCTCGAACGCGTGGAAGATGTTCTTTTAAACAGACGGGATGATGCGACCGAGCGGCTTACTGAGTTTGCCGAAAAGGTAAAACAAAAAGACAAAGGGCCGGGAAGGGTAGATGCCTGGCGTACGGCAAGCGTCGAAGAGAGATTGAAGCATGCCCTCGTGAAGGGAGTCGTCGATCATATAGAGGAAGACACCGAGGAAGCACGGCAGAAATACGATAAACCCCTTGACGTCATTGAGGGACCGTTAATGGACGCTATGAATGTCGTCGGTGATCTTTTCGGATCGGGAAAAATGTTCCTGCCCCAGGTTGTCAAGAGCGCGCGGGTCATGAAAAAAGCGGTCGCTTATCTTATACCGTATCTTGAGGAGGAAAAGAAGAGAGCAAAAGATACAAGCGAAAAGGGAAAAATTCTTCTTGCAACGGTAAAGGGGGATGTACACGATATCGGCAAAAATATCGTCGGTGTCGTATTGGCATGCAACAACTACGACGTCGTAGATCTCGGGGTGATGACACCGGCGGAAAAGATACTCGATACCGCCGAAGCGGAGAAGGCGGATATTATAGGATTGAGCGGACTTATTACACCGTCACTTGATGAAATGGTGCATGTTGCAAAAAGGATGGAGGAGCGGGGCTTCGATAAACCGCTTCTGATAGGCGGAGCGACAACATCGAAAGTTCATACCGCGGTAAAAATCGCACCGGTATATTCCGGTGCAACCATCTATGTGCTCGATGCGTCCCAGAGTGTACCAGTCGTCGGTAATCTGCTGAATAAGAATAACAGGGATACATATATCGGTACCGTAAAGCAGGAATACCGGAAAGTACGGGACGATCACGCCAGACGGAAAGAGAGGAAAACATATATCGACCTGAAAGAAGCACGTAAAAGGAAACTCACCATCGACTGGCAAAATGAACCCGCAATTGTAAGGCCGAATAAACCCGGTCTCACCGTTTTAAAGGATTATGATCTCGAAGTGTTGCGTTCATATATCGACTGGACTCCGTTCTTCAGGACGTGGGAGATGCGGGGAAGATATCCGGATATATTCGCTGATCCTTCGGTCGGTAAAGAGGCGAAAATCCTGTTCGATGATGCACAGAAAATGCTCGGAAAAATAATCGACGACCGGTTGCTGCAGGCGAACGGCATCGTAGGATTGTTCCCCGCCAACAGCATCGATTACGATGATATAGAAATATACAAGGACGATGAGCGGAAACATGTGCTGACGACACTTCATACCATCCGTCAGCAGACGGATAAAACAAACGGTCAGCCGAATCTTGCTCTTGCAGATTTCATAGCACCGCGCGAAACCGGAGTAAAAGATCACATCGGAGCATTCGCCGTCACGACCGGTATCGGTACCGATAAACTTGTATCGGCATACGAGAAAGATCACGATGAGTATGGGAGTATTATGGTGAAAGCACTGGCCGACAGACTCGCCGAGGCGTTCGCGGAACACTTGCACGAGCGAGTAAGGAAGGAATTCTGGGGATACGCCAAAGACGAACGTCTGACAAATGAGGAATTAGTTAAAGAAAAATATACCGGTATTCGTCCGGCTGCCGGGTATCCCGCGCAGCCCGATCATACCGAGAAACAGATAATTTTCGACCTGCTCAGCGTTGAAGAAAACACGGGCATTTCCCTGACCGAAACGTACGCGATGAGTCCTCCCGCGTCGGTGAGCGGTCTGTATTTCGCGCATCCTATGGCAAATTATTTCAATGTTGGAAAGATCGGAAAAGATCAGGTGCTCGATTATCACAAACGAAAGGGGCTAAGCATCGAGGAAACAGAACGCTGGCTTCGGCCGATACTCAATTATGACGAGGGTGATTGAAGACGGAAA
>SLQE01000419.1 GCA_007131635.1 Bacteroidota bacterium
ATATGTCATTATTATCATAGATTAAGAAGCTTTTAATATTAAACTCGGGATGACAGCCTGCACACTGTTGCACTGCGTCATTAACATAGCAGATTGTCACACTGAGCCCCGCTGATGCGGGGTAAACTCCGTCTGGCAGAGCCACCCCTTCGGGGGAAGTGTGACAATCCATCACTCAGGCTGAAAGAAGAACTACTTTTCACCCAGTCTCCTCCCTGTACTGTAACAATTACATTCCATCACGAGGTAATTATTACCGTCGGATATATTGACTTTTTAAATTAATTCAGTAAAAAGCCTGAAAATATTATGAAATCACCAATTTATTTTGTCGGGTGTATACAGCATCACACATTTTTATTCTTGGCACGGCCTTTGTAATAAGTAGGCATAGAGTATATCAGTATAAAAAATATAAAAATAGTAACACTGATCACTAAACACATAATGTAAAACAAACAAAGGAGTTAACAATGGGTCAACAACAATTACTTCTCATTATCCTCGGTGTTATCATCGTGGGTATAGCCATAGCCGTTGGTTTGCAGTTGTTCCAGTCGGGTTCGGTAGGTGCGAATCAGGATGCAATGATCAATGATATCATGAATATAGCTGCCCATGCGCAGCAGTATATGATAAGACCGGGCTCGATGGGTGGCGGCGGCGGATCATTTACCGATTATACGCTGCCGGGCCGTTTGCAGAGTACGGGAAACGGAACTTATGAGGTGACATCCGCAACAAATGAGGGTGTGACCATCGTGGGCACATCTGTGATACACGATGGTACGGTTACTCTCAATTTTACAAGAATCGTAGTTGACGGTGATGGAGTTCCAACCGGAGATACGGACGTCTATAGTTGGAGCAGTACCGGTGTATTCGATGTCGGAAGCTAATAATACACTCACGATACTAAAAGCATGATATCCGGGTGGTGGTCTGATAAACCGCCCGGGTTTCATTATCATTATTGAAATTATCCACTTCATCGGTTTTAAAATTACGCTCTGATATCAGACAGTCTGGGGGGAGATCGGTGGAGTGGTTTTGTATAATAGCGGGATACCTATGGCTGAATACAGAATAGAAGGCGTCAGCGATGCCGGTAAACAGGTGTCGGGTGTCATCAATGCCGTAACATACGGTGAGGCAAAGAAACGTGCACACAGTCTTGCCGCAGCAAAAAAGTTTAAACTGAAAGCCGTGCGGCAACGGTCCACCTTTATCTATCGCGTCCAGCGCGGCAAAGAGAAACCCATCGACGGTGAACAAAAAGCTTTCTCAAAACAGGAGGTTGAAGACGCGTTAAAGAAAATGGGCCTAAAAGTTGTCTACGTCCGGAAAAAGCTGTTTGACTTTAAACCCAAACCGCCGATGACCGACATTGTTACCTTTGTACGCGTGAGTGCGGACCTGATCCGTCAAAAGTTGCCGTATAATGAAGTTCTCCAGATGATGGTGAATGATATCACCAACAATACGCTGCGTGAAACGGTACGGGATATCAATCTTGAGTTGAAGCAGGGAAAAGACGGCGAAAAGGTTTACCAGAAACACGAAAGGGTTTTTGGACGGTTTACCTCTCACATGCTCGGGTTAGCGTCAAAATCGGGTAATATGGCGGAGATATTCGACAACACCGCAAAATTCCTTGAGCGGCAGGCACAGTTTCGAAAAGATCTTAAAAGTGCATTGATAATGCCGATTGTTACTCTTCTGGTTACATTTGCGGCATTGCTCTATTTTATTATGTACATCTTTCCGACAACGGCGAAACTGTTTGTTCAGATGAATATAGATTTGCCTCCCATAACCGCAGCCACACTCTCTTTCAGTGAATTTCTCTTTGCTAATTTGTTATGGTTGTTGTTGGCTTTCATAGTGCCGTTGTTTGTGGCTTTGAAATATTTTACAACCGAGAAAGGAAGGTTTGTCAGGGATAAATATATATGGAAAATACCCGTTATCGGATCGCTCCTTCATAAAACAAACATTGAAATATTTTGCAGGGTGTTCTATTCGCTTTACACCGGCTCCGGAGAAAATATCGAAATTATCCGACTTGCGTCGGAGGCATGCGGTAACAAATATATGGAAAGTCAGATAAAGAAAATTGCGATTCCGTTAATGGTGGAAAAAGGTGCGGGACTCACGGAAGCATTTGAAGCGACCGGTGTATTTACGCCTACGGCAATATCGCGGTTCAACACCGGTGCGGAGACAGGCTCGGTCAAACAAAGCGCGCAGCAAGTTGCCGACTATTATGAAAAAGAAACAACATATAAGATGAAGGCGGCGATCGACATGATCCAGGTTTTTATGGCTGTGTTTATCATGCTCGTGCTGATCTATATCACGGTTGCGTCCGCGGAAACGGCGATCATCCGGCCGAAGAATCCTATGGTAGGTATGCTGGATGTATCCTTTGCTTCATGCGGGATTGTGTCCGGTGCTTTCGGGTTATTAAGACGCGGCAGGAAGCCGAAACACTAAGAATAGAATAATTCCCGGGAAAAAATGGAAACGCAGTTAACATGTATATAATTATGTAATAAGCGATTTAAAAATCAATGACTAATTTCGACATATCGGACAAAATCGGTTATACCTTGTTGAGCAAGGGGATTATTGATTTCGAAACCCTTGAGAAGGCAATACAGATCCGGGAGTCCGAAGACGGAAAAATTAAACGTAATCTCGGTCAGGTATTAGTCAGCGATTTCAGACTCGATCACGACCTCGTTTTCAACGAGGTCGCGAGCTTATATGCTTTCCGTGAAATACGGCTTCATACAGAGGATATCGATGATAACCGGATAAAATTTATTCGGAAGTTTGTAAACGGATTGCCCGAGAACATCAGCGATCTATTGGTCAAAACCAGAATACTGCCGTTGAGGTTCGATAAAAAGCAGACGGACAAACTCTTGCTTATCGCCGCCGACCCGACGGACCGGAATATACCAACCATAGCACGTCATTTCGGTGTGAAGAAGTATGAAGTTTGCTATAGCCGGATAAAAGATTTGCAGCATCTCTTCGATCAGGTTATGCCCAAAAAGAATGAGTTCCTGCAAATGCTCGAAGATGGGAGTGTCGAACTTGAGGATGTCGATCACCGTGATGAAGGACTGAACGAGGAAGAACTCGAAGCCGAAATCAATAAGAGTGCACTCATTAACCTTATTGAAGGGGTGCTGGTCGAAGCGGTTCGGAAGGATGCCAGCGATATTCATATAATTCCAAAGCGGGGAAAACGTACGGAGTTTCACATACGTATCGACGGTAACCTGCAATTATGGCATGTTCAGGAGAATACCATGCCCGAGGCAGTCGCCGCCGTTGTAAAAGACCGATCGAAGAATGTCGATCGCTTCGAACGTGAAACTTCGCAGGATGGATTCATCGAACGGAATATCGACGGGACCAATATCCGCTTTCGTGTGAGCATTATCCCGATTGTCGCGTCGGAATCCTCGCACAAACACGAAAGCGTTGTCATCCGGGTACTCGACGACAGGAAAGTAATTACCGATATCGAAAAATTAGGACTTACCGGTCCCGCGAAAGATAATTTCCACAAAGCTATTTCGCAGCCGCAAGGTATAGTGATACTTACCGGTCCTACCGGATCCGGTAAGAGTACGACATTGATCGCAGCTCTACACCAGGTCATCGATCCGACGGTGAACGTCCTGACGGTTGAAGATCCGGTAGAGTATATCATACACGGTGCGCGACAGTTAAAGTTAGGACATAAGATGTCTTTTGAGCAGGCATTGCGGGGCATACTTCGTCACGACCCGGACATTGTACTTGTCGGTGAGATGCGGGATAAGATCACGGCAGAGACGGCAATTAAACTGGCAAATACCGGCCACCTCACATTCTCGACATTGCACACGAATGATGCTCCCAGCGCGGTGTCGCGTCTGTTTAAAATGGGCATCGAACCGTTCCTCATTGCCTATGCAATTAACATTATCGTAGCCCAGCGGTTGCTCCGCACACTCTGTAACGTGTGTAAAAAACCTTTAAAAGAGATCGAATGGAAGCCGTATCTGAAATTCGGATTCACCGAGCAGGAATTAAAAGAAAACACAATCTTTACCCCTTTCGGATGCCAAAAATGTAACAGCGGTTATAAGGGACGTGCCGCTATACATGAAGCACTCTTATTCACAAAGGAAATCAAGCAGTCTATAATAAACTCGAAATCAGATATCGATGAAACCGCGATCCGTCAGATCGCGGAAAAGCAGGGAATGTGGTCGCTGCGTCGGTCGGGTATGGAACGAATAAAACGGGGAGAGACCAGTCTCGAAGAAGTCGTTGCGACAACGGTTGAAGATTAAAAACACGAACCGGACATGGAGATAATAAATGGGTAAATATGTACTTATTTTAGTGTTTTTTCTGATCATAGCGTTCTATGCCTATAATGCAAGTATGAATGAACTGAGTTCATCATCATACGTAAGAAATATCGAAGCGTATAATACGAATCAGGCGAGGAATGTTGCATTGAGTGCGATACAAGCGTTGTTACCGAAAATTCTCGACCCGGACGATACGGAATTCGACGTCGAAGCTGACGAAACAAAATCTTTTCCCGATAATAACGGATATTATCCATGGGAGGAATTGAAAGGCAGGTACCGGTATATTATTTCCAATCTGGATGATTCGTTGTTAGTTGTGACAGCTATCGGGTCGGTCGGAGATAAAAGCTATTCTGTTCGCGTGAATGTTGAAGTGGGGGATGAACAGTGGAAACCCGATTTTCCGTTTGCGATATATTCACTGGAAGGTTTTGAATTAAAAGGTTCAGCGAGAATTGTCGGTCATATAGCGACTCCATCCAATGATGAGGATGCCGTGAAGATCCACGGGATGGCCGTTGTGGATAGCAGTGTATATATCGGATCGGGCGGCAATCCGGGCTCGGTCGTCGATATACCGGCATGGAGACCCGTCAATCAGGCAGTCAAGGGTGATATTAAAAACCTGGATAAACCGGTAAATTACCCGATGCCGGATTTCCCTGCATTCCCCGATTTTGGTAGTGATCAGGGAGATATCACCGTCAGCGGAGGACCTGCGAATAACAAGGTGTTACAACCATCTGAGTTTAACAATTTATTTTTTAATGAAATAAAGATATTGAGTAACCGCACTTTGACATTAAATCTTGGCAATGAAGAGAGAGTTGTAAGGGTTAGAAAGCTGGATATACAACAGGGGCACCTTATTTTAACGGGTGACGGTTCCGTTATCTTTTACGTCGAAAACAATTTTAATATCGGTGGAAGCAGTACGCTCAACGAGCATGGCGACGCGGATCAATCTATGATATATTACGGAGGCACCAATCCATTAACCATTCAAGGTTCAACAAAGCTCAAATCGAATTTATTTATTGAAAGTGCGGATCTGACCATATCCGGGTCCGGTTCGGCTCCGCTTGAGACAGGAAATATTATAACCGGGGGACAAAAGGTAACGATCGGCGGAGCCGGTTCGGTTCACTGTTCGGTATTGTATGCTCCACTGGCACATGTTTTATTTCATGGATCAGGAAGCGCTACCTCTGCTATCGTGGCGAAATCCTTTGAGGCAAGCGGAAACCCGCGTGTTTTCTATCCAAACTCACCGGGTCTTTCATTCCCGAATTTTAATGGACCCGGCGGATCATTTAGTCTGATAAGAAGCTGGGATTAACGGTAATGAAGAAATATTAGAAATTGGAAAATAAACAATAATCAATAAACAATAATCAATATAAAGAATGTCCGGAGGACAAACACTTCTTGCAATCGGCGGTCTGATTTTGTTGATGAATATTACAATGTCAATTAACCGCTCTCAGATAAACTCATTAACCGATACGTTCGATCATCAGTTGACTCTGGATGCGGTCAATTATGGTCAATCGGTGATAGAGGTCATTCTCTATTCGGTTCGTGAGTATTCCGAACTGGAGGCACTTTATGAGAATTACTCGGATGTAACTAATCCGAACAATCGGCTTAGTTATGAGGCGTCGTTCGGCGACACTCTCTACGCGACCATTGGTCTGTCGGAGGAAACGATATTGATAAACAATGTTTATGGCCGTCGGGTGAGCGTGTTTGTTTACACATACGAGAATAATGAGTATTCATTGCTGGTTGAGTACATAGCCTCTGTGAATTCAATCTGGTGATCCAAACGGACGGAGTAAATAATCTATGTCGGTATTGTTGGATATTGCTTTGGCAATAGTTATAGCGGGCATTATTATTGTCATGTTGTTGAACATACAGCTTGGCATGGTTGAATCGAATATAGAAAACCGGATGACGCAAAGTCTTCAGGGGCTGGCAAACGTTACGGTCGATCTTATCCAGGAAGATGTTAAACGGCTGGTTTCGTTCGATGCATTGACCGATTCAACAATCAAATTTATCAATACGGATGATGAGATCGTTACCATTGAAAGATCGGGGAATTCAATTCGTATTCTTCGGGAGTTTTCGGATGGGAGCGATCCGATCGAACGAAGAGAAAGCGTGTATCTGGAATCCTTGCAATTCGAACCCGTAAATCTGCCCAACGCGGCAAATGCTTTGCTCCGTATCCGGGTTGCCACCGGCATGGATACGGAGGATACGCAGCTTGATAATATTGTCAGGGCTTTTGCCCAAAGAGATGTCCTGTTGAGGAATTTATACTTTGTTCAGGAGGATTGAACGGAAGAAAAAATGTCCGGTTATCGGGAATATTTAACGACTTGAAAAGTTATACTTCTCCGGAAATTTCGGACTCTGATTTATTGCATTGCATTGTTTACAGCCGGGATCAACCGGAAGCGTAATAATATTATGAGTAACATACATACAATACTATCATTAGGTGCGCTTGTCATTCTCATATCGATAATGATGAATTTTTATAATATTTTCAGCCATAGCTGGTATACCATGGACAATGTACAGTTAGGGATAGATGCCACAGGGATATCGACAAATTATAAACAGATTGCACATGGTCTTG
>SLQE01000380.1 GCA_007131635.1 Bacteroidota bacterium
CGGAACTGCTCCGGCGCGGATATTCAGAGCAGGATCTGAAGAAAATCGCGGGTCTCAATGTTCTTCGGGTAATGCGTGAAAACGAACGCGTTGCCGAAAGGTTAAGCACAGAGCGACAACCGTCACAAGCATCGATCGAAGAGCTCGACGGAAACAGAAGATAGTGGTTTCAACCATTATCGAAAAAAGCATCCACCCGAAGTGAGTTGATGAATAAAACCGTCAAATATGAAACAGCCGATATATGTATGTTCAGGGTATTTCTAATCTCACCAAATTTTGTTATACTATACAATCATAGATTGTAACCCACTCCGATAGTGTTTTGCTGTAAACGCATCTCGGGAGTACAATATATTTTAAATATTTTTGGAAGGATTTCTATGTGATCTTACATTCGGATTGTAAGATTACTTTGGATTAATTAACGTCGGATAATGTAATGTTTATGAATAATAATCGAAAAATCGCCTATATCGCCATCTTTTTTTTAATCTCGTATCTGTTTTTTGGATGCTCAACTTCACGAACACAATATATAGATCCGGAATACAGAAAAAACAGAATCAGTGAACCTATTTCGATACTCTATATTAACTACGATACATTTGCCGATGTTATCAGGAACCACTCGTTTAGCCATCCGAGTTTGTATGAAAATCAGTTTTTAAACGACAATTCAGGGGTAATTCTTTCATTTGTCACACAGTCCCGGGTGCTCGGGGTTGTGGATGAGATTGATCCGACAAAGTATCCGTTCCAAAGTAAGGTGTTTGAAGTTCGCGATACCCCTGTACACATCCTGACCCCGGTAAAAAAAACCGTTATTAAGCATGATGATAACGTTCCGCGATTTGTACTAATTCTCGACCAGTATTTTTTCCGGCAATTTGTGCAAACGACGCAGGGATCGGTGTATGCGGGGCATGAGCGCGCACACTCCCGGCAAGTATTATTCTTCCAGACTAATTACGGTATATGGGATAATGAGCAGGGGAATATAATCGGGTGGGGAAGTGTATCCGCGGAACAAACCATCTCCGGAACGCCGAATTTTTCAGATTACACTCACGTCCTCCAAAGAAGTTTTGAAAGAATCGTACGGGAAAGTCCTTTCGATATCTTATAATCTTCTACTCATATTCACCGCCCGTCATACCCTCAATTTTATAAAGATCGGTAAACGTCGGTTTATCCGTACACAAGGGATAAACCACGCCGATGAATTGCTGCGTATATGATGCGGTCCGGTGGATCTGTTCGGCCTGTTCATCCGGGAAGCACATAAAATGTATGAATGAGTCTGTCCCCCTCACTCTATAGACCTCATATCGGGTATGCGGTTCATTTCGTCTGACCCCGTCGAGAAGTTCGGTTATTGCTTTTTTCACGGTCTCGATATCGCGTTCGCGAATGGAATATTGTATTAATTTATGGATCATTTTCTTTTTCGCCGGATAATGTATATTATATAGTTCCTCCTGAAAAAGTCAGGCTTCGACTCCGCTCAGCCTGACAGAAGTGTCACTCCGAGCGCCGTGCCTGCGGCAGGCAGGGAGTCTGGCATAGCCACCCCCTCGGGGGAGGAGTACATATTAGTTTTTCAGTGAAAATTATATAGTAATCAAAAATAGCTACAAATTCCAAGAAACTTGTTCATAATTTCATGGCAAAACGGAAAACA
Source organism: Bacteroidota bacterium (assembly GCA_007131635.1). Lineage (GTDB taxonomy): Bacteria > Bacteroidota > Ignavibacteria > T3Sed10-11 > T3Sed10-11 > T3Sed10-11. Next base: position 1,685 of record SLQE01000380.1, read on the forward strand.
AGATCATCAAAGGTCAAACGGGCGCTCAAAGACAAAACGAAAGGCCGGCAGTCATCACAGTACGATATACATCCCAAAGTACTGTCTTCGAAAATCGAACGGCGGGAAATCGATACAAGCGGATTGATAAACGGAAGGGTGATCGCTGTCGAGGGAAGAACATACATAGTTGAACCGGTCGGGAGCGGAGCGGATACGACTATATACAAATGCTTTCCTTCAAGAAGTATAATGACCCAAAATGTCGATGCATCGTTGCTGGCGGTGGGTGATTCCGTATGGATCCGTACGGATGCTATCGTCGAAGAAACAGACAACAATGAACCGATTGCCATAATCGTACTCGTCGGAGAACGCAAATCAAAGCTTGCCCGCAGATCGGCCGGACGCGGAGATATGGAGCAGGTCATCGGTGCGAATGTGGACCGGCTTTTAATAGTCGTGTCGGTCGACGAGCCAAGATATAAAAAAGCTTTAATCGACAGGTATCTTATTGCCGCAGAGATCGGGGAGATCGAACCCGCTCTCTGTATCAATAAAATAGATCTCGGTCACGAAGAGCAAGTGCTTAACGACTTCAGTACATATACCGGGACGCTCGGTATTCCGGTTGTATGTATCAGTGCAACACAAAAACGCAATATGCATTCGCTCAGGGAGCTTATTGCGGACAAGACGACTGTTTTATCGGGTCCTTCGGGTGCGGGGAAGTCGACGATCATCAATGCCCTGTTCGGGAAAGATCTGCAAGTGACCGCAGATAAAAAAAAGAATATCCGCAAAGGACAACATATAACAACTTTCGCCCGGATGTTCAGATTACCGTTTGGCGGGTATATTATGGATACCCCCGGAATACGGGAGTTCGCGATCTGGGATATTACAAAAGAGGAGCTGGCTTTATACTTTGATGAGTTTACTGCGTATTTGGAAAACTGCAAATATCCCGGCTGTACCCATACTCACGAACCCGAATGTGCGGTGAAAGACGCACTTGTTTCGGGTGGTATCGATCGGGAACGTTATAAAAGTTATATCAGTCTGTTGGACAGTTTGCGGATCTGATTATTTTTTCTTGAACCACAACGACTCCGGGTCTCAAAGCAATTAATTCCCATGAAACGTGGAGTCTTTTTGATTCAATCTTTCAATAAATCGGGGAAATCCTTTTTAAATTTTGCAACCTTCGGTGCTATCACTATCGAACAGTAACCGGCATTCGGGTTATTGTTGAAATAATTTTGGTGGTAGTTTTCCGCCTTATAGTAATTTATCAACGGTGATATTTCGGTTACGATGGGATCGTCCCAGAGTCCCGATTTTTGGGTTTTCTCTTTCGATGTCTCGGCGATCTGCTTTTGTTTTTCGTCGTGATAAAAAATCACCGAACGGTACTGCGGTCCCACGTCGGCGCCCTGCCGGTTCAAAGTAGTAGGATCGTGCGTATGCCAGAAGACCTCGAGTATTATTTCGTATGAGATGATTGTCGGGTCGAAGGCAAGCCGAATAACCTCGGCGTGTCCTGTTCTTCCGGTGGTTATCTGTTCGTACGTTGGATTTGTAACCGTCCCGCCTGAATAACCCGATTCGACATGCAACACGCCTTTTACCCGTTGAAATATTGCCTCAACACACCAGAAACAACCCGCACCGAGCGTCGCTTCTTCTTTATCGGTTGTTTCGACTATTTTCGGTTCCGGTTTCGGAGCTGTAGTTACCATAAGCATTATCAATAGTATATAAATCATGTATCCCTCAACTATTTGTTATACATTAAACCATAGAAAAGGGAAAATGGTTCAAAGGAATTTCGTTTCTATCTTTGTATTTTGCTCCATTCTGTTTTGAGTGAGCGGTCTTCAAGGAATTTTTCGAGCAGTGTCTTATCGATTTCCCCGGCCGAAATAGTAAGAATTGATTGTATATCGCGAATGTGCTTGTCTGATCCGCCTTCACGGTAATACTCCAGTTTTAAAATAATAACGTATTCCGGGGGTGCGATTCTATACGATTTTTCACCGATTGAAATAGATCTGTAATTATCGACTGCCCATTTCATAAAAATATCTGTTCCGACCAAATATATATCTGCACGAAGTCCGGTTGGGTGGTGAATAATATTGAAGTGTCCGCGTTCATTTCTTTTTAGTTCCGTCGTCATAACTTCTCTGGGAGGCGTATAAAACATATCGGCGGGAAAACTTGAGATCAGTTTTTCTACATCGTTTACGTTTAGTTCCAATACAAGATCGACGTCGTGAGTCAGCCGCGGTTCTCCGTATATAATCGATGCAACTGCACCGGTCACAATATACGGTATTGCAAGCTCATCGAGTGGATCAACGAAAATTTTGAACAGATCAGGTTCTTGCATGCAGAAATATATCCCGAAGTTTTTTCTCTATTTCGATATCCGATACATCCGGGTATTGTCTTTTAAGGGCGGCACGCTTTATTTTTCTTGCAGTATAATAGAGACCGGTCGCAATGCGGATCTTCTGCTCTGCCGTCATTTTTTTATAGATGGATTTTTGGATCCTTAGTGCTTCTTCCTGTGTGTTCATATTTATCGACCGACCGGTTATAGAATCTAGTTCATTACCCAAATTACAAATAATGCCGTTTAATTTCCAGAATACCCTGTATGAAAGTGTCGTTATGGAATTTTCATTATCCCGACGGGAGGGTTGTAAAACCTGGCGGGTACGGTATCCTCCTGATCAGCCGATACATAATCCTTAATTCCCACCCCTCATCCACTCAACGACATCCTTTATCACCTGTTCATTGTACATCTCCTGCATTGCCTGTGTGTATCGTCCTTCGGATCTTATTTTCCAACCGTCCATTAACGATCCGACTTTTATGAGTGCATGATCGGTTTCCGGATAGAGCCAGAATTCCGCGGTCCCCGGACGGTAGTGGTTGACGAGTTCTGCTATTCTTTCATGATCGTAGGGGTAAAGTGCCTCAATATCCGCCTCCCCGTATATTGCCAGTACGCGGGAGTGAGTGTTCTTCCAATGAAGATCGAGGTTTCTCCGGTTTGCTTCGACGTGGAACGTATAATGCCGTCCGTAAAGCTCTTCGCCTTCACCCTGGTATCCGAGCTGCTCCTGCAGTACGGTACGATACGGTTCTTTCTCGAACAATTCCTGCGGAGATTTATTATTATAGAATAATTGATAATATGTTTGCCGCAGTCCGTGCAGCAACTCGTTGATGTCGGCGTAATCGCCTCCCAGCCATACACCCTGATATCGACGAAGCTCTATGAGATAATCCATCCAGGCGCGGAGTCCGGTGCCGTAGGCGATCACCGCCTTCGGTTGAAATTGTTCGGCAAGGATCGGTCCGTGAATGCCTCCGAATGAATGTCCGAAAATAGAAATTTCAGAAGTATTAATACCCTCGAGGGTTTTTAGAAACCTGTATCCTTCTTCGAATGCCTTCAACTCATACTCGAAGCCAATCCCGGCACAGACAGGGGTGCCTTTACTGTCGCCTGCGCCCGGTTTTTCTATGAAGAATACCGCGTAGCCCTCACGCACAAATTGTTCGGGAATTCGTTTATAGGGATGAAACGATTGCAGATAATAGATCGAGCCGCATCCGATTCCCTGCACAAAATATACAACAGGCGGATTCGAAATATTACGCGGTAATGATAACACTGCTCTCAGGTAGCCGCCGTCGAACGGCACTTCGAGATACCGGTTGTCGTAGTCTTCAGGTTCCGGCCAGGTTTGTGCAACTGCGGACGCGGACAACTCATTACCGTCCCGGTAGTATGAGAGTTCAAATGTATCCCCCGCATTGACGGTAAGCATAGTCTGACTGAGAATTTGCGGCGACGTTATGATAGAGTCATGTAGTTTTGTGATGACATCGCCCTCACGGAGTCCGGTTTGCTGAGCCGTGCCGCCGTTATGGATCGTTGTTACATAAACACCGTCACCTGCCGGATACTGTGCCAATGTTCGCAGTGAATCGGTTAATTGAACCGACGAAACACCGAGAAACGCGCGCCTGTCCAAATTTTGACCCGATGCCGTCGTTATCGTCAGGAGAGTTATAACAGTCAATGCTATAAGCGGAATGGCGATTTTTCTGATTGAGTTCATGTGTAAGGTCCGATAATGCTGTTTATGTGTCGTTATTTAAGGTGAGTGCTTTTTTAAAATACAGTTTTTATCCATGAAAAGAATGTTATCATTCGATTCGGCCGTCAAGAAGATTAATAACACGATCGCTGTACGCTGCATTACGCGCGGAGTGCGTGACCTGCACGATTGTTGTACCCTCTTCGTGTAATTTTTTAAACATCTCCATAATTTCCTCCCCCTGCTTTGTATTCAGATTCCCGGTCGGCTCATCGGCAAGGATCAGTTTTGGATTTGTGATTACGGCCCGGGCAACACCGACCAGTTGCTGCTGCCCGCCCGACAGCTGATTTGGGAAAAGATCCTTCTTTGCTACAATACCAAACCGATCGAGCGTATCGGCGACAAGAGCTTTTCGTTCGGAAGATTTGATCTTTTTATAAAGAAGCGGCGTTTCGAGATTTTCGTAGACGGTAAGATCGTCGATTAAGTGATAACTCTGAAACACAAAACCGATATGGTACTTGTGTAATTCAGATCGGTGCTTTTCGGTGAGCTTGTGCACCGGTTCATCAAGGAAGTGATACTCCCCGTCGGATTGCTCATCCAGCATACCGATGATGTGAAGAAGGGTGGATTTACCCGCACCGGACGGTCCCATTATAGTGACAAATTCGCCCACATTAATTTCAAGATTTACATCACGAAGCACATACGTGCGGACGAATTTGTTTGAATACCATTTGAAGATTTTGGCCAATTTTATCATTTAAACTCCAGTCATTATACGCTTTGCTCTATGTGCTCTACTCCATGCTCATTCATATCGTAATGAGTCTACCGGATTCGCAATTGCTGCACGTATTGTCTGAAAACCCACGGTAACGATCGCAATGATAAGCACAATCATAAACGTTAGTGCAAATATCCAGAGCCCAATCTCGATCCGGTAGGCGAAATCTTCGAGCCATCTGTTCATTATATAAAATCCTACCGGTGTTGAGATAACGACTGCGATTATTACAAGCTTTAAAAAATCTTTCACAATCAGAGTGATAATTCCGGGAATGCCTGCACCGAGCACCTTTCGTATCCCTATCTCTTTTGTACGGCGTTCCGCCACATATGTTGCAAGACCAAGCAAACCGAGGCAGGAAATGAAAATTGCAAGGAACGAGAAGAAATTAAACATTTCAGCAAACCTGTCCTCGGCGCGGTAAAAACGGTCGA
>SLQE01000252.1 GCA_007131635.1 Bacteroidota bacterium
GTCGGACAGGAAGTGATCGCTCGTTTAGATTCATATAATAAAATCAAAAGATTTTTAAAGGGTGTTATTATCAATCCGCGACCTGCCGAATATTTAAACTTTAGAGATCTTGAACTAACGGAGATAGATTCCCGAACCGTCTACAATGATGGTGCTATTGCAGGAACAATAACATCAATCGGATATTCTCCGAATTTGAATACATTGTTATTATTGGTTCGCTTTGAAAAGGGGAATGAAAGATCCGGGATTGATGTCGAATTCGAAATCAATGGAGTACTATTGACCGGGGAAATAGTGGATTTACCTTTTGTGAAAGGTATTCAACATGAATAATCCAGTTGTATTGGTTACCGGCTCGGGACGTCGTCTTGGCAGACAAATTTTACTTGCGTTTCACAAGCGCGGTGATTTCGATCTTGTTTTAAATTACCACTCGTCGGAAGAAGAAGCGAATAAAACGGTTGATATTATAAGGTCGGAGGGGGGGCGCGTAATTCCGATACGGGCTGATGTATCGGATCGAAAATCGGTGATCCGTATGATGCAGATCATTGAAAAAGAGTACGGGCAACTGGATATTGTAGTTAATAATGCGGCAATATTTACCCGGTTTAAGTGGGATGAGATAGAGGACGATGCCTGGAATAAAATAATTGATACAAACCTGAAAAGTGTCTTTTTGTGTTCTCAGGAAGGGGCGAAGCTTATACTGAAAACATCGGGAAAGGGAAAAATAATAAATATTGCTTCACTTGGAGGGTTGCAGGCATGGAAGGAACACATCCATTACAGTGCATCAAAGGCGGGAGTTCTTAGTTTGACCAGGTCTTTTGCACGGACACTTGCACCTGATATCACCGTGAATGCCGTAGCACCCGGTACCATTATTATCGAGGGTGAAGAAAACAAGGAAATTCAACATATTAATATAAATAAAATACCTTTACACAGATACGGTCAACCTTCTGATATAACGGAGGTTGTACTATTTTTATCAACCAGTGCATCATATATTACCGGTGTGACTATACCGGTTGATGGTGGCAGATCTATCGACACAAGACTTTCATAATAACAGAGAGGCTGGAGAAAGAGATGAATAAATTGCTCGAAAAAGCCGAGAAGGCATACACAAATATAGATTTCCTACGCAGTGCGGATGCCCGGATAATTCGCATCTTATCCGAGTTTCTTGAACCAATGCAGCGGTTTCGGAGACAAAAGATAGCCGATACCATCGTGTTTTTCGGCTCTGCGCGTACAAAACCGCCTGAGGAAGCAAAAAAAGATCTTGCAACGCTCAATGATCGCCTTGAAAAGTCTACCGGTGTAATGCGGAAAAATATCGAGCAGGAGATTAAAGTCGCACAGAATCAGATGTTTTTATCAAAATTTTATAACGACGCCGTAGAATTATCAAAGAAATTGACCCTCTGGTCTAAATCGCTCAATTCTTCATACAGATTTGTAGTATGCTCCGGCGGCGGCCCCGGTATGATGGAAGCTGCCAACAAAGGAGCATTAGAAGCCAGAGGCAAATCTATCGGTTTAAATATCAATATCCCGATGGAACAATATCCGAATCAGTTTATAACACCGGAGTTGAATTTCGATTTTCATTACTTTTTTATGAGAAAATTCTGGTTCGTATATCTTGCAAAGGCTTTGGTGATTTTTCCCGGAGGTTTTGGAACGTTGGATGAACTTTTTGAAGTATTAACGCTCATTCAGACTGAAAAAGTTAAAAAACATTTACCGATCATCATCTATGGGTCGGAGTACTGGAAAGAGGTCCTGAATCTCGATGCAATGGTAAAATACGGAACAATAAGCAAATCCGATCTCGATTTGATTAAATTCTGTGATTCAGTTGATGAAGCGTTCACATATCTGAGGGACGAACTTACAAAACATTATTTATCGCCTGAATAAAAAATGTATTGAAACCTGTTTTGCCGGTAAAACCCGGGAATTGATTATCTTACAAATATGTTGTAATATATGTAATCAAGCATTTTTCAATGTCGGGGGTGATTTGGTTTCGACGGGGTGTGGAATGCTTAGAAAAGCGCGCTCTGGTCTCCGTGTCCAGGTCCCGAAAGGGATCCCGTTGCTATAATTCTTATGAATGAAACGGCGGGATTAAACAAGCGGAAAACACTATAAGTGCAGACAATAACTACGCACTCGCTGCGTAATTAAACGCAGCGCGTTCTCCTCAATTCCCGCCTGACGGGATTGTTGAGGGCGTCGCTAAGGTCAGGCTAGCCGGACTATCGGGCGCAGGGTAGTATGGCGAACTCAATACTGCGATAGATTCGTTCACGGCCTGTCCGGTCGGTTGTGACGGATCGAATTTCTCAGATCGGACTACGCGCGTAGAATTTCTAAGGGTTTTCACTTCGGACCGGGGTTCAAATCCCCGCACCTCCACTGCCATATCTTTCTTATCTTCTTAAAAATACGTTGGTTTTTTAAAATAGCATCTGTTATTTTAACATCTGAGTCATTAGTCTTGTAATTCTTTCAAATATTGTGTATTTATTGTATATTATAAGTTTATAGTCATGGTAAACTGAGGCGTGTGGAAAATAATAGTTCCACTAGTTGATTACATTATTTAAAGTTACCGAAATTTGTAACATAAAGGTAAAATTTTACTATGAACATAAAAGGTCGTAATCGAGTTGTTATCGAAAATGTTTATCCCGAAATAGATTGCGGTAAATATCCGATAAAACGGGTTGTCGGGGAAAATGTAGTCGTTGAAGCGGATATATTCGCAGACGGACATGATTCCGTCTCTGCAGCGTTGCTTTACAAGAAAAAAGGAGAGAGAAACTGGACTGAATCTCCGATGAATTTTATTGTGAATGACAGATGGCGCGGAGAATTTCTCATTGAGGATCTTTCAAATTACGTTTATTGTATTGAAGGATGGGTTGACCATTTTAAAACGTGGCTCGGTGACATAAAAAAGAAATACGATGCCAGGCAGGATATATCGTTAGATTTACTGATCGGCGCAAAAGAGGTTGAACGGGCGATGAGTAAGGCGAGAGGGGGGAACAGGAAAAGACTCAAAGAATATTATGAAATCGTGAGTGATACCGGAAATCCCGATGCTGCAATTGAACTTGTCGATGAACCGGAGTTCGCCAACCTGGTGTACCGATATCCCGACCGGTCTCTTTCCTCGAGGTATGGGAAAGAACTTTTAGTCCGGGTCGACCGGAAAAAAGCATTATTCAGTTCATGGTATGAGAGATTTCCACGCTCCTGTGCTCCCGATCCGGAGAAACACGGGACATTTAAAGACCTCGAAGCCCTGCTTCCCGAAATATCCCGGATGGGGTTCGATGTGCTCTATCTGCCGCCTATTCACCCGATCGGCAAAATTAACCGTAAGGGGAAAAATAATTCCGTGATTTGTGAGCCGGGAGATCCGGGTAGCCCCTGGGCTATTGGATCGGATGAAGGGGGGCATAAATCGATACACCCTGAACTCGGCACAATGAATGATTTTTTACACCTTGTGAAAAAAACACAGGAATACGGAATGGAGATCGCACTCGATCTCGCGTACCAATGTACGCCGGATCATCCATATGTAAAGGAACATCCGGAATGGTTCAAAAAACGTCCCGACGGTACTATCCAATATGCGGAAAATCCCCCGAAGAAGTATCAGGATATATACCCGATTAATTTTGAAACGGAGCAATGGAAAGAATTATGGGAAGAGTTAAAAAGCGTAGTCGAATTCTGGATCGATAAGGGCGTAAAGATATTTCGTGTTGATAATCCGCATACAAAAGCATTTGCTTTTTGGGAGTGGATGATCGATGATCTGCGCGATACGTATCCCGATACAATATTTTTATCGGAAGCATTTACTCGTCCGAAAGTAATGTACAAGCTTGCTAAGATTGGCTTTAACCAATCTTATACCTATTTTACCTGGCGAAATACAAAACAGGAGTTCACCGAGTACCTAACTGAACTCACAAAATCCGAAGTGCGCGAGTATTTCCGTCCGAACTTTTGGCCTAACACCCCCGATATTCTTCCGCAGCATCTACAATTCGACGGAAGACAGGAGTTTTTAAAACGCCTCGTGCTTGCATCGACGCTCTCATCAAATTACGGAATTTACGGGCCGGCATTCGAATTGTGTGTGCAACAAGCCGTTTCCGGGAAAGAAGAATATTATTATTCGGAAAAATATGAGATAAAGCACTGGGATTGGGATGCTCCGGGAAATCTTAAAAATTTTATCACTCGGATAAATACGATAAGAAAAGATAATCCTGCACTCCAATTCACCAATAATCTCGATTTTTGTAAAATAGAGAATGATCTGATACTTTCTTACGTTAAAACTACAAGCGATTTGTCGAATATTATACTTGTTGTAGTGAATATGGATCCCTATCACACACAATCCGGTTTCGTACATGTACCGCTTAAGAAACTCGGTATCGTCCCCGATCAACCGTTTATGGTTCACGATCTTATCGGCGATGTAAAATATATTTGGAAGGGCGAGACAAATTATATTGAATTGAATCCGCATGTTATGCCGGCGCATATATTTCGTGTGCACGGCAGATTGAAAAAAGAGACCGACTTCGATTATTTTATGTGATAAATTAATATAAACTATGAAAAACATTCAATTGACCCCCGAACCACTATGGTTCAAAGATGCGATTATATATGAATTACACGTCAAAGCGTTTCAGGACAGCGACGGAGACGGTATCGGTGATTTTAAGGGATTAACGCAGCGATTGGATTACCTTGAAGATCTCGGCGTTACTGCGATCTGGCTGCTCCCGTTCTACCCGTCACCGCTCCGGGATGACGGATACGATATTGCGGATTACTACAATATTCATCCGGATTACGGCACAATGAGGGATTTCAAAGTCTTCCTTCGTGAAGCTCACAAGAGAGGATTGCGGGTTATCACTGAGCTTGTCATTAACCACACATCGGAACAGCATGAATGGTTTCAGAAATCACGCAGAGCGAAACCCGGCTCTCCCTGGAGAGATTTTTACGTATGGAGCGATACTGCTGAGAAATTCCGTGATGCACGAATCATCTTTAAAGATTTTGAATCATCGAATTGGGCATGGGATCCGGTCGCACGTTCATATTATTGGCATCGATTTTACTCTCATCAGCCCGACTTAAACTTCGATAATCCAAAGGTTCAGCAGGCTATATTTCATGTAATGGATTACTGGTTGGATATGGGAGTTGATGGGCTGCGGCTTGACGCAATTCCGTATTTATTCGAACGTGAGGGAAGCAACTGTGAGAACTTACCCGAAACGTATGAATTCCTTCGTAAACTTCGCGCGCATGTCGATGAAAAGTATGATGACAAAATGCTGCTCGCCGAAGCAAATCAATGGCCCGAAGATGCGGTTGCGTATTTCGGTGAAGGTGATATTTGTCATATGGCATTTCATTTCCCTCTCATGCCCCGTATGTTTATGTCTATTCGTCTGGAAGATCGGTTCCCGATTATCGACATCCTCGATCAAACGCCGGAGATACCGGAAAATTGTCAATGGGCACTCTTTCTGCGTAATCATGATGAACTAACCCTTGAAATGGTAACCGATGAAGAGCGGGACTATATGTATCGCGTGTACGCAAAGGACACCAGTGCCCGGATCAATCTCGGCATTCGCCGACGTCTTGCCCCATTGCTGGAAAATAACCGTCGGAAAATAGAACTCATGAATGTTCTCCTGTTTTCAATGCCCGGAACTCCGGTTATTTATTACGGCGACGAAATAGGGATGGGCGATAATTATTATCTCGGCGATAGGAACGGGGTTCGCACGCCTATGCAATGGTCCCCCGACAGAAATGGGGGTTTTTCGAATGCAAATCCACAACAACTATTCCTACCCGTTATCATCGACCCCGATTATCATTACGAAGCCGTCAATGCGGAAACGAACGAGCGAAGTCAGTCATCATTGCTATGGTGGATGAAACGATTTATTAGTATGAGAAAGATGTATAAAGTGTTCGGGCGGGGAACAATAGAGTTTCTTATGCCGGATAATCCGAAGATCCTTGCATTTATCCGGAGCTTTGAGGACGAACATATACTTGTTGTGGTAAACATGTCGAGGCATTCACAGTATGTTGAACTCGAGTTGCCGCAATTTGAAGGATATGTACCCGAAGAAGTTTTCAGCAGAAATCAGTTTCCGCCAATAAGAGATTCGGGATATGGTCTTACGCTATCATCATACGGATATTTTTGGTTTCTGTTGAACAGGGAAGCCGAGGCAATAGATATATCGGGAGACGATGGTATAGCTGAATTTACCACACAGAAACGCTGGGATTCCATTATCGACGGACGTACACGCACCAGATTTGCACGGAATATTCTCCCGCCGTATCTGCAAAAATCGCGGTGGTTTGGCGGAAAATCCCGTAAAATGCAGCAGGTCGATATAATCGAAGCAGTACAGTTGGGCAGAAAAGGATCCCCCACATCGTTGCTACTACTCGTTGAAGTCCAATACACCGAGGAATTACCTGAGATTTACACGCTACCGGTGTCATTTACATCGAACGATGAAGAAGTAAATCACATAGTAACGGAACATCCGCAAAGTGTTATTTGTCTGCTCAAAACATCCGCAGGAGACGGAATATTGTTCGACGCCGCTTATACCGAAACATTCAGATTAAACATTCTTTCAATGATTACCCGGAAAAACAAATTCAAAGGACAAAAAGGAGAGTTAACTGCGTATTCCGGGAAATTGTTTAACAGACATATAACACGCGCTGAAATCCCTAATGAATCACAGGTTCTTCGTGCCGATCAAAGTAATACTGCAATAGTTTACGGAGATAAACTATTTCTCAAATTTTACAGACAGTTAGATGAAGGAGTTAATCCTGATCTTGAGCTTACTCGTTTCTTAACAGAGCGCACACCTTATGA
>SLQE01000021.1 GCA_007131635.1 Bacteroidota bacterium
CCGATCATGTTTCTATAAATAGACGAAGGACTGTAGTAGCCCGGCATATATAGAACTGCTGCATCTGTAACTATATTTGCGATTTCATCCTGGTTCCTGAGAACATATCCCGTCGGTGTTGTGGTCCAGTTATGCGGAGACACGGATCTCAACTCACCATACAACCCGGAGACACTTATTTTCATAGATGGCGTAATATTGGATGTGAACCTGATCTGACCGAATTGATTGGTGTAACTATCCCTCGACAGAGGAAATACAAACATTTCTCTTTCGTGAAAATATGTTGCAAAGAAACGCAGATCGCCTAGGATCGACGAGACCGCAGGAACAGGGCCGCCAAATCCGAAATCAACAACATAATCCGGTTTCGTTATATCGCCTTCACGGCGACGGTGCCATTTCCATATCCGATATGCCTGTTCCGGGGTCAGATCCGTAGCCGGATCTCCATCCTCAATGGTTTTCGCCGATACTGCATTCCAGCCTTCAAATGAAGGATATTGTCGTCTCGTGTGGTCGTCCCATACACCGCTATATGTTCCGGTCCACATCACATCAGGGTCGGTAAAAGGTCTGTTAAAATAAGAATCCTGCGCATACACTGAAGGTCCGAAATTTTTCGGCTGCGAATGACTGTAATGGATAATCGCCCGGGCGGAATACATATCCACCGACCCTTCATGCGTTACTACATTCACGACACCCGAACGGACATTGCCATATTCGGCATTAAATCCTCCGGTCTGAATCTGTACCTCCTGTAATGAACTTAAACTAATTGCTGTATAAGGGACATTCGTGCGTTCGTCGTTCAACGATAGTCCGTCTAAGAGGAATATTGTTTCACGCGCTGACCCTCCGCGTACAAGTATCCCCTCCCTCCCCATTTGGATACCTGCATGCATAGACAATACCTGATCGATCGATTGCACCGGCATCGTTTCAATGCTCTCTAATTCTATGGCTACGACACTTGCCGAAACATCCCGCTGCACTATCGGACGTTCCGCAACGATAGTAATTTCATCCAATTCCAAAGCCATCTCACGCATTTCAATATGCAGGGTAGTCGTCTGATGGATGTTTACGCGGACATCGAGAATGCGAACGTTGTCGTAACCGATCATTGTTGTTACAATGGTGTGTGAACCGGGTGGTACATTTAATATACTGAAATAACCGGCGCCGTCGGTAGCGGCGCCGAGGTAAGTACCTTCGATAATTACATTGACACCGACTAAACCGAAACCGGTCTCGGCGTCGATAACTGTTCCCTCAATTTTTCCTGACTGAGAAAAGAGGGTGAAAGGCAAAAATATCAGCAGAAGGACCCCGGAAGTTAATTTTAACTTCATTGACGTTTCCTCCTTGTAATAAAATGCTCTCTTTTTTCCATTGAGATTTCAATCCTGCAAACAGATCACGCGGACAGGTATTCCGGGACCTGGTAACGTGGTTATCATTATCTGATAATAACGAACTTTCTGAACACCGTATCGCCCGCACGGTACAGCAGATCCCCGCTATCCGTATCGTACTGATCTTCGGTGACGGTGATATGTGCAATGTATACACCGCTTACCACTACCTGACGCGATGATGTTATCGACTGCCAGGCTGCATCACCGCTGCCGTCTGTATGGTGAATAGTTTCGATCAAATCTCCACGCTCGGTATAAATTCTTATTACGCAATTACCCGGAATATTCAAAAACATTATTTTATCGGGTTCACCGGGATATTGTAAATGCCGCGCCCGAATGTTATATGGATTGGGAACCACCCGTATTTCATCGAGAGAACGTCCGGGCGCACGTTGCAGATATGCCGGTTCCCTTGTCATAGTATAAAACTTCCCGCTGTGCAATTCTCCGGCGGGATTGGTTTCACCGCTCGTGTTATTGCTGCCGTCATTATATGCGAGAATATAGTAGTAGTATGCGGTTCCTCTCCTTGGTTCGGTGTCATCATACGACCGTGCACCGGGACCGAGCATAGCGATTTTTTCGAATACTGTATCCGGTTTGCCGACAGCGCGGTATATTTTATATCCTGCAAAACCGGGTTCTTCTTCCGACGGACTACCGACCCATTCGAGCGATATCCTGTCACCGCCTGAATTAACTTCGAAGAGCGGCGGCGGGAGCGGTGGTTGCGGGATGTTGTAACTACTGTTGAAGTTTCTATATGCCCGTCCAAATGTTTTCATAATCGAATCTTTACCTGTAAAGACCCATTCATTTTTAAATTCATTCATGTCCGTCGTCGTTGAACCGTCGGGAAGTTCGAATGGCCCATCATCTTCACCCCGGAAAGCACGGAACCACTGGCGACCTATTCTCGTTGCCGTTTGTCTGTCCAGCCCGTTAACACCTTCCGCTAATACTATTTTAATGCTCTCACCCGGTTCGAGCGTAAACGGCCCGAACCCGGTCCAGACATTCGTCCCTCCGCGATCGCCGTGAACAGCATACGGATTCGGATTCTGATCGAAATATGCTTCATCCATACGGTAGTTACCGCCCTGACCCTCATGCGGATTTCCCTTGAGCATTTCATAGACCCGAATCATTTGTGGTTCCGCAGAAATAGACATATCCCCCACCGACGGGTATGTATCCCCCGCGTGCCAGCCAAGTGTGTGAGGTTGATGCGGATCGTCGGTTTTATCGGCCGCACTTTTATCAACATGCAGAACGGCTATGCCCGCATGCTGAATTGCACGCAATCTGCCGTCTCCGTCTCTGTTCGGTCCGCCTATGTTATCCCAATCATTCGAAGGATTTTGTCCCGCCCAGGAAAAACCGGCTCTCAGCCAGTGTGGTATAGGATCGTCTTCAGTGATCGGTCTGCCGGCATGCTCCGGATAATCCTCTCCCCGTTTCGTTACCCAGCTAAAATGACCCCATCGCTGTCCTCCTCTAATGCTGAAAGAACCTTCACGGCTCACGCTATAACGGACCTGTAACGAGATGTACAGATCTTTCAGCGTTTGTTGGAGTTTTACTTCATCGGTATAATCTATTTTCCCCGTATTTGTAAATATTAATTTTTTAATATGGTAGTTATCATGGTACTCCTGGCTAAAAGCATATATTACGCGTGTAACGGTTAACCCCATAGATGTATTTACCACATTGGTCAGAATCCGGTCAGGGATCTGGTCCGGATCATAATTATCTACATCCTGTAAATAGGGAGCGGTCACATTTATGCCATCGACTATCACGGCAGGGTGTTCGAATTTTGCAGTCTGCTCGTGCCTGACCGGAAAGAGGGAATTACCGACGTATCCGGCAGTGGAATGAACTCCGTATGCTTTGAACATATTTCCATCTTTATCAACAAAATCTCTGACACCAAACCAGAATCGTTCTATTACGGAGTTATCGGTATCGGGATATTTTGCGGGCCATTGAAGCCCTTCGTACCAGGGACGCGGAGAGGTAGACGCACGCTCCGAACCGTATGCGGTATAATGATTTTGTAATGAGCCGATTCTTATATATCGTACCGTCATCGGCTCCACTTGCGCAAAAGCTCTTTCCATAGGTATGAGAATCGAGATCGCAATAAATAAACGTAATGCTGCCGAAGATAATTTTCTTTTAGATGTCACCATAATAGTATTTCCCATGCAAGTATAATTTTGTAAGCTACCATATACGATTCGGTTTTCATTTATAAATCGATCCGTATTCCGAATGTAATCTGTCGTGGATTTAAAAACGTCAACGATCTTATACTCGGATTGTCGATATATGAACGATTTTTGATTCTTTCCTTATTTCTGGCAGCAATATCAGTGTCATTGTCAGGATTCGGTTCGAGAGGGTCAAACGCGACGCTCCATGGACGATAATCACCGATCCGGTCGTTGCCTCTAAATATACCGTCGCGGAACGGCAGCCGCAGTGATCCGAGATAATCTTCCCAATCGAAAGTCCCCGAAAAACCGGCACGATTCATATGTTTGAAATTAAATACATTTGAGATATTGACAAAAATCTGAAATCCCGATTGCATCATTCTAAAATCGCGGGAGATCCTCATATCGAGATTATACCAATCTTTCCATCGTATATTATCAACCACTCCCGGCAGATTACCGGGATTGTAGGTTGTATATTGCCCGGCTTTCCAATTTGCAAGAATGCTGATCGACCAATTTCCCAGAACAGGAACACCCATAAACTTCGGACCGAAATCAACCGGGGTTCGAATGTTAATATTTAATCTTGCATACGGCAGCGGTCTCGGACGCGATTGTCCCGGATTGGTTCTCAGGTAATTCCGCATATCCTGTGGATTCTCAAAATTTTGTGTAAAGCCGAACAACCCGCTAGTTCTGACATCATAGGTATAATTGACGAATCCGGTAATCCATCTCCCCGATCGTTTTTCCAGAGTCGCTTCAAATCCGCGTATATCTTCATAAAAATTATTTTCCGGGACGCTATACCGTACCGAGCCATCGAAGCTGGTATAACTAACCCAACCCGGCTGACCCGTGACATCTTTGTAGTAGGCGGCTAATCTCAATAAGAATAAATCGAACAGATTTTGTTCGTAACCCAATTCATACGCAACAGTTTTCTCCAGACCAAGATCCGGATTACCAAGGTGTGTCACTCTACCGCTATGCTCCCGCTGTATTCTGAAACGCAGAGAAGATACTGCTTCGGATCTGAAGTGACCGTAATTAAAATATATTTTTGAGTTCCGGGTTATCGGATGCGATATGCCGAGACGCGGACTTATATTCCAAACCGGATTTATAGATTTCGTCGGTGCTTCCTCTTCGAGATGCCGACCCCGCCCATCGGCCAGATTACGGTCGAATTCCTCCAGCTCAAACCAGTCCAGGTTTGAATCAGAATAATCAAACCGGATACCGATATTCGCAATAAATCCGCCATATTCCATTTTATCCTGAACAAATGCGCCGATACGGTACGGGAATACATTATAAATTAAATTCCGTGTCCACGTGTCCATCCTCGGGTGCTCGGAGAACGATCTGATCCGAAAATCGTTATAGGTAATATCGAATCCCGTTTTAATCTGATGATGCGTTTCCACCTGACTGGTGATATCAAAGCTAAATAGAGTTGTCTTGTTTCTTGTTCGATCGCGCGCCAGATTCATCCACCCGCCGATGATCATTCCATCGAGTCCGGTTCGGTCATCCGGACTGTAGCCGAACGGTGCTTCGTCGACAAAATATCCCGGGAAAATCTCATGAATTTTTGCTGTGTCACGGTCTGCGACTTTAAATGTTTTGTACTGGTTCGCATTATGTTGGAATCGTACTTCGTAATAGGTTCTCGCGGATACTGCATTGGTAAGCTTAAATCCGATCATATTCCGATAGATGGAACTCGGACTATAAAATTGCGGCATAAAAATTATCGCCGGGTTGTAGACCATATTCGCAACCTGTTCCTGAGTCCTGACGATTGTACCGGTCGGAGACGGTGTGCTCTCAAACGGCGTAACCGAATGTACCTCACCATACAACCCGGTTATATTTAATTTTATAGAGGGCGTAATGTCGGAAGTAATCCGGATCTGGCCATGGCGGTCGCTATAACTGTCCCGCGAAAGCGGGAAAACAAACATATCACGTTCTTCAAAATACGTTGCATAAAATCTTAGATTGCCTGCATATGAACTCAAACCGGGAATCGGTCCGCCTATACCAACATCCACTACATAATCGGGTTTTTGTATCCTGCCGTCCCGCCGCCTGTGCCATTGCCATAACCGATACGCCTGTTCGGGAGTTAGATCGGTGGATGGATCGCCGTCTTCGATCGTTCGCCTTGAGATCGCGTTCCAACCCTCGAAACTTGGATATTGTTTTTGTGTATATGCATCCCACTCGCCATCCCGTGTTCCCGTCCACATAACCGCCGGATCGGTATATGGCCGGTTAAAATACGAATCCGGATCATATACCGATGGACCGAAGTTTTTCGGAGAAGGCGAACCATAGTGGATAATTGCCCTTCCTGAATAACGTTCGGACTGACCCTCACGAGTTACGATATTCACAAGCCCGGAACGAATATTTCCATACTCTGCACTAAAACCGCCTGTCTGAACCTGTACTTCCTGTAGCGAGCTCAGACTCACTGCGGTATAGGGGATATTCGCCCGCTCGTCATCCATGGATAATCCATCTACAAACATTCGCGTTTCACGCGCGCTTCCACCGCGTACGAGTATTCCCTGCGTCCCCATTTCAATGCCGGCCTGCAGAGAAAGCACTTCTTCAAATGTTTGCACAGGCATTTGATCTATCATTCCTATCTCCACAACATTTACACTCGCCGATACGTCCGGCTGAACAATGGGACGCTCGGCAACTATGCGCACTTCACCCAGATCGAAAATTGTCTCATACATCTCGACATCAATTGACGTAGTCTGATCGATCTGCACCCTGACATTTTCAACGGTTACGGGATCATAACCGATCATGGTTATTCTTAACGTATGACGTCCCGGGGGAACATTCAATATCCGATACTCACCGTCAAGGTTTGTCGCGGCGCCTACATGGGTTCCCTGAATAAAGACATTGACCCCGACAAGCTTTTCGTTTGTTTCGGCATCAACAACTGTACCTTCTATGTTGCCGCTTTGAGCATGCATCAACATAGGACAAAGCATCAAAACAAGTGTACAAATAAGAGCAAACTTCATGTATAATTCCCGGATTATTTTAACTATCTATATCTGATTTTTTTAACTTACCTTTTGTGTCCGTATTTCTTTGCAGATATGCTGCTACAGCTCCGCGGGTTGCGACGGGATATCATATCCCTTTACTTCGGTCATCATACCGGTTTCAACATCCACCGCCTCCTGCCGTCTCCAGCCGCGATGTTTATTATGCACGCGCATTGTCCCGGCTTCCACTCCGATAACTGTATTTTCATCCGGCTGGTCATAGACCAACATCGTTGCCGG
>SLQE01000202.1 GCA_007131635.1 Bacteroidota bacterium
CAGATAATCTTTACATAGTGGATGTTTTAACAGATTACGCCGGGCGGATACATTTTTCGCCCGGCATTTCTCTCCATGTGTACAAAGAGCCCTAATTGATTGACACCTTTTGTTATTTACGATCTTTGTGCTGCTTAATTTTTTGCAGCATATCAATATCGGCTTTATCCTGCGGACGCCCGAGGGTTATTTTCGAACGCCTCCTCAAAACCAATTCCCTGTATACGTGTCAAGAAATCTATTTTATTCGGCTTCTCGCCGATATACATTACCTGAGGTTTCGTGAAATCCATCTGAGCAACAGTCTCAATATTATGTTTTAAAAGAAGTAACAAGAACTTCTTATGTTCTTCCAGAAATAGATCCATATCATTCAAAATATAATTTCTTACCGATTTTAGGATTTCGGGCGAGTTTATCCGCGTATACTCTTTTTATCAAACTTATAGTATGCCCGAGGTGTTGTTCGGGAGTTAATGCCGCAAGCCAACCGAGTTCGTCCTCTTTCATGTCCTTGAAAGAATCGAACGCACTCAATGTTTTAAAGGTTGCTTCCGGTTCCCTCACTTTATTTTTATCGGTACCGGATTCATTTTTTCTATCCTTTGCCATTACCTCTTCATCCCTTAATATCATTTATTGTATAATGTATATAATCTTATGCATAAATGAAACAAAACTCTACGGGCGATCTGTTCGCGTTTCGGTGCATCGTCTAATCCTCCGGTCATATCGATGTTCAGCGCAAAGAACACCGGACCATCCGGCGTTTCAACCCATCCGACGAACCACCCGATCTGCGGCTCGAGATCGAACGCCCATCCGGTTTTCCCGCGCTCTTTGTTATAAACAAGGTGCTGGCCGGTTCTCCCATCGACTATTGCAATCGTTCCCCGAACACCGGCATTTTGAAAAAACTGTTCCCAAGCGGAATGCTCCCCCCAATCCTGTGCCGGTATCAAAATAGGAAGATACAATATTTTCTATTAACCAATTATCGCGTACCTACTCGACAGACTCTGCCTCGAGAATGGTTTTTAGTTTATTGAGTCCGGTTTCGAGATCATTCCCAAGGGCTTCCTCCATATCAACAAACAAAAGCATAAGGTTCATGGGATACGGCATCCTGCCGTCGAATCCCCATTGTACTCTTGTTTGATTTTCGGTTATCGGTTCCATCGCCATATAAGAATGAGCTTCCGCTTCGAACGGTTCAATAAAGCGGAGCTGATAATCGATCCGTGAGCCTTCAACGATTTGTACAATTTCCTGTTCTCCTTTGCCGCCAGTTGTTCCGCTATTGAATGCCTATTTATCTATCCCCATACTTTCCCAGATTCCCATTACATTTCCCTCCGAATCCTTGAAATATGCATAATATCCCATATTTGGAACTTCGCCTTTCGGGACAATAATTTTTCCCCCCGCTGCTTCAATCTTTATTACGAACTCGTCGATAGACGGCACCCCGATGGTAATGACCGGGTTTTGGAGATCCTTATCCCGTTTGAAGATGCCGCCGTTGATAGCTCCTTTTTCTTCATACATATTATTTTCGTCTATTGGAGTTGTAATTGCAAACGTGTACACGTGATCCTGAAAAGGCATTTCCGGTAACTCCCATTCAAAAACAGAGGAGTAAAATTTTTTCGCTCTTTCTCCGTCATCTACGGGAATCTCAAAATGAACAACCGGCTTCATGGTTTTCATAGGTTCTCTCCTTTTGTATGTTTGTTGTTGTAGGCTTTCGGCGCGGTTTTATTTTATCCGATGGTTTTTCCGAATAGAATCTCATTCCAGCCGGTCTTCGACACTATATAATCCCGCGATTCATGTACCGCTCGGTTTATGCGATTAAAATCGATACCGGTCAGTTCTCCCTTCCATTTTTTTATCTTGCCGGAGATAAACACGGTATCCACATTGCTCGTATCCATCATGAGGACGACCGCGCCGTATGCATTATTGACCGGCATGACGTTGATCATGTCTTTTCTCAATAATATAAGATCCGCTTCTTTGCCGGGAGTAAGTGAGCCGGTTTTCTCTTCGAGTCCGTTATCGCGCGCACCTTGTATACTCGCAAATTTCAGAATGTCCTGCACGGTCATAAGTCCGGATGAGTCGCCGTCGTTTTCACGTTTGCGTTGATGGACGATCATGCGTTGCAACGTAAAAAGCGACCGCATCTGTGTGAAGAATTCGGCCGCGATGTTTGTTTCCACGTCGACGCTCATGCTCGGCATGATGCCGTGATCGAGCGCGTGTTGGATCGGCGGGATGCCATGGCCCATTATCATTTCTACCGGCGATGCTATCGAGACGCCGGCGCCGGTGTCGGCGAGGAGTTGCCATTCCTCTTTTAAAAGACGGGTGCAATGAATACATGTAACATCGGGCCCGAGTGCATCTGCGAAGGGGAGCAACTGACCGGTACCGTTCACATGTACGGTGATTCGGGCACCGACTTCCCGTGCAAGTTCCCATTGCTCTTTATTGATGCCTGCAGCCAGAGCGAGCGTCAGCAGCCGGTCGTTTGATGCGAAGTATTCTTTTCGTAAGCGACGTATATCTTCGGGAAATTTATTCTCAGGTCCAGATGCACCTCCTCCGAATGCAAAGACGCCGCGTATACCGGATTCTTTCAACCCCCCGATAGCTGCATCGGTATGAGCGGGACTGTTGCCGATGTGCGACCAATCGAGCACGGTTGTTATGCCGGCATTGATCGCACCGAGCGCACTCACGAGATCTCCGATATATACATCCTCGGGACGAATTACCGCTCGGACTTCACCGAGTATATTGTTCATATAATCGCCAAGGGTTCCGTTCGGCAGGATATTCCGCATTGCACCCTGCCACATATGCCGGTGCGTATCGACAAATCCCGGCATGATGATCATATTGGATGCTTCTATAACGGCAGCACTTCCGGCTTCGATATTTTTACCGATCGCTGTGATCTTCGATCCTTCGATCAGTACATCAGCCGATTCGAAATCTCCCACAGCGGGATCGAGGGAGAGAACACAGCCGCCTTTGAGGAGTATGCGGTTTCCTTCCGGTACATATTCTGTGGAGCTTTTGTCAATGGGATTTTCTGAAGGATAACCCATCAAATTGTAAGCTGCGGCGCCGGCGAAAAGACCCGCTGCGCCGGATAGAAAAGTACGGCGGGAGGGTGAATTCATAATATTTTAATCTGTTTTGATTGTGGGTAAACACTCTACTTTGTAAAGTAGTATAGAGTTTTCAATGAGAAAAGTCAAATTGTAAGGTCATTTCACTAAAATAATACTTATTGTACCGGCTTCACATATATATTCGTACTCACTCCGGTCATACTTCCAAAAATTCCGATGCCGCCGTCGATGTTGTATATAACATTTTCTATTTCACCGGGCGATAGTGTGGATCCGCCGAGTTGCACCTCGGCAGAACGGTAGAAATCGTATATATTATCGTCTATAGCATATGCAGTGATGCGGTTCGGGCCGAGGTACGCGACCATGATCCAGGGAAGCGGTATTGTTATTGTATTATCCATATTGACCCGGTAATTTCCCTCATGAAGAATGGGAGAGGATACGAGCCGGAAACTGTCGCCGGCGAAGTTTTCGGATAGCTCGGATTGATAGAGCGGTGTCAGCGGGTACCGGACGGTATCCAGGGCTTCGTTGGTGAAGATATAAACGTTCTGCCTTCCGGGGTAGAAACTCCTGGTCATTGTGACTTCGAATTGTTCCATGCCCTGATATGCAAGCGTATCAAAATTGATGTCTAAAAATTCAAATGAATGCGGTACGTATGTTTCAGATGAGATAAAGACGCCGGCATCCGGCAGTCCTTCTATCTCGAGTTTATATCTGGTACCGGGTTTGACGATTTTTTGCGTCGATACCGGCAGATAAATACCGGGTGATTCGCTTTGCCGGTATGGTATATGATCAATCCGTGAACCGGTTTCGTTGAGTTCGTAGATATGGACCAAAGCATTGCTGACAACCCGCTCGTCGAACCTGTATGTATCAAAGATCGGCGCCGTTGTAGAGAGCAATAATTCCGGGAACGGTTCCCCCGCGACGAGAAAACATTCGACAACATATTGTTCCACGTACCCGTCCTGCTTATAAATATCAATATCACAGGAGGCAATGAATAAAGCCGTTACGAGAATGAATATCTTTTTCATATTTTTAAAAATAGACCGTATAATTGATTGACGGTAAAATTGGTAACAGCTGAATCTTTTCGCGTCTGACCGGATTCTCCTCGAAATCGAATGTATAGAACCAGATATTCCTCCGCGAGTAGAGGTTAATGATCTGGAGCTGCAGCTCGCTGTCGCCGATACCGAAAAACCGTCCGCGTCTTGAAATACTCACATCGAACCGGTGATACGCCGGAAGACGCGATGCGTTTACATTCCCAACGATGAGATAATCCCTGCGGCCAGTCGCAAAGGGATCGTTTATGACGGCTGCTCTGCCGAGCGGTTCGGTGTATGCCTGACCGGTCGCGTAATTGAAAACACCCGTGATCAGCCAGCGGCGGGATAGATTGTAATTCACGACCAGATCCAGATCATGGATGCGATCATATTTCGGCGGATAAAAATTATCTCTGTTATAACCCGGAAAACGTCTTCTTGTATTTCCCCACGTATATCCGATGAAGCCGTTGAGACGGCCCACGGTACGTTCGAGAAGCACTTCGATCCCGTACGCGTACCCGTCGCCGAACCTGAACAACTCATGGTATTCCAGACCTGCGACGTCGGGCAGCAGCGGGTCGAGTTCAAACAGATCGCGCATCGTGCGATAATAACCCTCAACTTCGATATTCCATGCCGGTGAAAACCTGTGAGTTACACCGAGACCGAACTGATCTCCCCAGGCGGGCGGGACGCCGTTATCCGTCGTTAACCAGACATCGAAACCCGCGAACGCTTCGCTCGTTATGAGCGTGAGAAATTGATAATATCTCCCGTAGACACCCTGCAGCGTTGTGTTTTCACCGAGATTATATATGACGGACGTGCGCGGTTCTACCCGCACATAGTTTCCTTTTGTGAAGTAGTTCGCGCGCAATCCGATATTGAATGTAAGATAATTAACGGGTCTCCACCTGTTCTGCGCAAAAGCTGTGACGTAAGCCGTCTCGATACGTGAGGTGAGCGTAGTCAGGCCGTCGAATTCATCATCGAGCCGTAAGAGGAGATTCCCCGCCCACACACCGAATCGAAAAGAGTGCTGCTGGCTGGGAATCCAGTCGAGATCCGTCTTGACCGAGTAATCATACACCCGGTTGAACCTGCTGAAGTCGGTGCCCCCGAAATAAAAATACGGACGGTTAAAATAATACGAACCCGTAGCGGTAACGGCTGCAAACATCGATCTACTCACGATGCGCGTATAGTTTGCGCTGATGGTACGGTTGCCGTAACTCAGGTCGAGTTCGAGATCGTTTCCGAACGGGAAATTGAGATAATCCCGACCGGCATATACGGACAGACTGAGACGGTCGTTCAGACCGGCATCGAAATTGATCTTCGCATTCAGATCGTAAAAATAGAAGCTCTCCGGAATATCTTCGATTTGCTGTTTCAGCACTGCCAGCAACGGTTCGAGTGTCGATCGGCGCGCGGCAATCATGTAGGAACCCGATTCGCCCGGTAACGGTCCTTCAATCGATGCTCTGCTCGAGAGCATTCCCAGACTCACGATTCCCTGCATGTTATTTCTGTTGCCGTCTTTATTATAGATATCGACTACCGAACCGAGCCGGCCTCCGTACTCTGCCGGGTATCCCCCTTTGAAGAGACGCACATCTTTTATGGCATCGGGATTGAACGTGGAGAAAAATCCGAAGAAATGGGATGGGTTGTATACGGTGGTCCGATCGAGCAATATCAGGGTTTGGTCCGGACTCCCGCCCCGTATGTATAAACCGCTGGAAAAATCCGATGCAGCTTTTATTCCCGGCAGTAACTGAAGCGATCGGAATACATCGGCCTGGAAGACGGCGGGTAACTGTTTGATAAGCTGTGTTGTTAATTGCGACGTACCGATACGGGCAAGTTCTTCTTTAAAGGCATCCGATTCTATGACGAGTTCCTGGATCATGACCTCGGTTGAAACCAGCTCGACATCGAGTCTTTTCCGCTCACCGCGCTCAACCGTGATTTCCATTTCTTTGTTGATATACCCGATATAACTGAACCGGATAGTGTACTTCCCGGGAGGGATGCGGCTTATAATAAAATATCCGGAAGTATTGGCACTTGCCCCGATCGTAGTGCCTCTGAGTATAACGTTGGCACCGATGAGAGTTTCGCCGTTTGCAGCGTCGGTAACATATCCGGTTATTGAGGCATATTCATCCGGCGATTCCGTGGTTCCGGCTGTCGATGGCGTATCCCCGGAAGTGATAATCGAAGCGGAACCGGTCGATAGTATTAAGAATAAAAATAATATGATAATCGGGATGTTTCTCATCAATAACCGCAAGATATCATCGTTTTTTGATAATTAAAAACGGGAAGTGTTGAAAGTGTGTGCGGGACCTCCCGGTTCCCTGAGCTTAATACGCTGATTTAGGGAAAAAAGTTTCAAACTCAATATCTTCGCCTCGTGCTTTTGCTTCACGTACTTTATTTAATACGGTTGTTTTTTTTACACCGAAATAATCGTAAATTTCTTCAGTTGAACGGTTGCGTATCTAAGGTAATGAAATCTTTTAAATAATCACAGATTAGAGATTAAAAAATGCCTCAACTACCGATATTGAAAACCCAACGGCTGATTCTTCGTCCTTTCCGGATGAGTGATGCACCTGACGTTCAGCGTCTGGCGGGTGAACGGGCTATAGCCGATACAACGCTGAACATCCCGCATCCTTATGAGGACGGCATGGCAGAGCAATGGATTGCCACGCATCAACCCAAATACGTAGCGGG
>SLQE01000243.1 GCA_007131635.1 Bacteroidota bacterium
AATCGGGTGATGAATTTAAATATCGAAAAATGTAAAAATTCTCTTGCGTTATCACAATACCGTAATTACGGTATTTTATAAAAAATAGCTGCTTGGGAAAATCTCGAAATTCATTACTCTTAATTCATTATCCACAAAATTGTCGGATAAACCCAAATTAATAATGCCATTTTTTAATAAAAAATCCGTGAAATCCGTACCTGCGGCAATCAGGCGTGGCTAAAAAAATCGACTTATACCTTTATGAGTAGACCCAATAAACAACTTGCATATATTGGTATATAAGTTGTAAATTAAAATGTCACTGCAATTTGAGATGGAGAAAACTAGGATGTTACGCTCACTTGCAATTATTCTTCTGACCGGAAGTCTTCTCATTGTTAACTGCTTCGCGCAGGGCGAAGCTGCGCTCCCGTTTCTGCTCATTTCACCTTATGCGGAAGCGAATGGCATGGGAGAAGCCTCGGTGGCAAACAGTACCGACAATCCGCTTGCTATGATCGTGAACCCTGCACATCTCGGCATGCAGGTCGGCAACGGACGATTCTCGTTCGGATATAACCGCACCGATTGGTTCCCCGGCTTCGGTATCGAAGATTTATATTACCGGACATTTGCCGTTACTGCGGGGATGAATTTAAACGATCTTTTTGATATCACCCCGGGTTTGATCCTTGGTGCCGGATATTCACGCGTATTTCTGAATCTCGGTAAACAGATAATTATGCCGCCCGACGCACCGGATCCCACCGGTACGTTTTCAGCATATGAATCCTCCGATCAGTTTACACTAAGCCTTGGATTCGATTTTTTTGTGAAAGCGTCGGCGGGTATATCGTTTAAAAATATATATTCGAAGCTCGGATCGGGCGGGAGTGAGCAGGAAGACGGATTCGGCACGGCGAGTGTGAATTCATACGATTATGGCGTGTTAATAAAAATCCCCGTTATAGAGGGAGTTTCACTCTTTCGGGAAAAACCGGTTCGGTTAGGAAATTCTTTGCTTCCGTATTTCGATTTCAATTTCGGATTGGCATTAAACAATCGCGGAGATAAAGAGGTAAGCTATGGCGGCGTATTCTTCTCCGATCCCCTGCCGCGCTATGCACGTATCGGTATCGGAATTGATCTCGGTTTAGTTTATGAAACGGAAAATGTAAAACTGCGGCCGGTATCATTCAAATGGACCAGGGAGGCAAATGATATATTGGTCCATCGACCCGGTTCATTGAGCAGTGTCGCTATCGAACCGGGTTGGAAGTATCGGGGTGGATTGGGAGATATAAATTTCTTCGACGAAGTTATCTTAGGAAAAACGAATCCGGAAACGATTATGAAATCCGGTTGGGAGTTCGGGATTCTCGGAGTGTTTTATATCAGGGGAGGAAGATTTGAGGAGGATCAACTCAGAGGGAACCGGAATTTCAGTACGCAGGGTATTGGCATACGGTTCGCGGGGATCATCGAGTCGTTTAAACCAAATGATGAAGCATTCTCAGGTAACCCGATTCTTGATTTTCTTTTGCATCATGTCGACATCCGGTATCATTACAGCGAAATTAATACCGATGAAAGCAACCACCCGCTCGACCGCACGAGAACTCATAGTGTCAGTCTTGCGATATTTAAATAAGTATACTATAAGCCGGGATTTTTTGAAAATGATGGATCCTCCGTTAATACGAGCGCTGTAATATACCCTGTCGATCGATGGCACTAATAGTCTGCATGAATTGTTATTTTTTTATAACGTTCAATTCCATAAACTTGCAATTATTATAGTTGATTTTGAACTCCGATATGCGATTCTTTTACCTGTTTATACTTGTTTTGCTCATTATGCCGGTCGGGACCGCCGCGGCAGAACAGGATACCCTCCGCTTTTCCCTTGATGGGGATTCAGAGGTGTTTTTTACCACGGACGTGCGAATTGCTCTTGTTGCAACATCAACCGTGAAAGGTGTGAACAGCAGTATCGGCGGGACTATAGAGTGGATTCAGTCCGATCCACGACCGGTTATTGAGGCAAGAATAGAAATCGACGCTGCAAAATTCGATTCCGGCAACAACGCACGCGATCGTGAGGTGCGGAAACTGCTGGATGTTGATAATTTTCCGTATATTACATTTGAATTAGAGTCCGTACTCGGAATCGAAAATAAACCGCTCACCGAACTAAACGGTCAGTATATCGCGACCGGTTATCTGACCGTAGGCGGCACAAAAAAAGAAATCTCGGTACCCGTACAGATAAACTATGCCGAAGGCATCCTTGTCATAGATGGATCGACGGCAGCGAAATATACCGATTTCGGGATCGATCCGCCCCGCGTAGCAGGATTTATCGGCAGAGTACCGGATGCATTACGATTACATGTATCCATAGTAGCGAAAGGAGTGTAATATGAACGACCTCAGGGAATTACTCAAAAATTCTACAACCATTGCCGTCGTGGGATTATCAGATAAACCAGAAAGAGATAGCTATGGGATTGCCGGGGTTTTACAGAAATCAGGCTATACCATTATTCCCGTAAATCCCAACATCGATGAGGCGCTGGGTGAAAAAAGTTACCCGGATCTGGAAAGCATCCCGTCGGATTTCGATATTGTGAATGTTTTCAGAAAGCCCGGGGATGTTCCTCCGGTTATCGACCAGGCATTAGAGACAAAAGCGCACACCATCTGGCTGCAAACCGGCATAACCGTCGATGACGCGATTGCACGGAAGGTAGAACAGGCGGGGAAGAGATTGGTCCAGGATGCCTGTATAGGGGTGGCGGTCAGAACGTTACTATAAGTTGAACAAAGATTTCAGTAATATAGAGAAGGAAGCCGGAGTGCAATTACAGAACAATCACACAATCGAAAGGAGTTATGCAGTATGATGAGCAAAAAACTGTTTGAGGTTTTAAATAACCAGATAAAGTATGAGCTTGATTCGGCTTATGTATACCTCTCGATGGCAGGGCATTGCGAGGCAACAAATCTGAACGGTTTTGCAAGCTGGTTCAGGCATCAGAGTCAGGAAGAAGTGAATCATGCCATGAAAATATACCAATTCCTGCTCGACCGCGGCGAACAGGTGAAATTACAGCAGATCGATGAACCGCCGCACAGTTTTAAAAATCCGGTTGATATATTCGAACGTGCACTAAAGCACGAACAGAAAGTGACCGCACTCATCAATACATGTTATGAAACCGCTATAGCGGAGAAAGATTACCCCGCTCAGGTCATGTTGCAATGGTTTATAGAGGAACAGGTTGAAGAAGAGCAACAGGCAGGCGAGATAGTCGAACAATTGAAGATGGTAGGTGACAGCGGTGCCGCACTTCTTATGATGGACAAACAACTCGGCGCACGCTCTTCGTCGGATTAGCTTTTCAGTCTACCGGGGAGTGCACAGGTTCTCCCCGGTTTCGTTATCCGTCATTCCAGCAATAATTTCCGCAAATATTTCAGAATCAGGGAAATTTCTTTTACCTTTTTCGGTAGAACCAGAATCGTATCGTCTCCCGCCACCGTCCCCAATATTCCATCATAGTGTTGTGTATCGATATACTGAGCGACGGCGTTCGCGCATCCGGGGAGCGTGACGATCACAATAAGCGTTTCGTTGCTGTCGATTGAAATTATCTCGCGTCCGGAAAGTATACGAATGTCGGACCGCGGCTCTGCCGTATGTAAAACATACTTCGATCCGTCTTTCGTAGAAGTGCGGATAACCCCGAGCTCATGAAGATCGCGGGAAAGGGTTGCCTGCGTTACGGTAAATCCCTTCCTTTTTAACTCGCGCCGGAGGTCGTCCTGATTGGAAATATCCCCGGCGGCGATAATATCTTTAATGGCAAGTTGACGAGAGAGTTTCGACATATATTATAAGATAACTATTTCGACGCTCAAAGTACAAACTCGGTCCCGGCGATGTTCACACCGGACAATTGTGAGATGATCGGATTCTTTTGTTTTCCGTTAACGAGGACCACCGATGCCACGTTGTTTTTCATCGCGTTAAACGCGGAGCGGACTTTCGGGATCATTCCGCCGTGGATCTCCGTCTCTGCAATCAATTGTTCCGCATCTTCGATATTGAGAGATCGAACGATGCCGCCGCGCGCAAATACTCCGACGATATCGCTTACATACATCAGCTTATCTGCATGAAGTTCCTTCGCAATGCTTGCAACTGCATTGTCCGCATTGATATTATGAACAATACCGTTTTCATCGGCACCGAGCGGTGCTATGACGGGAAGAATCCCGGACTCAAACAGCGTCTGCAGAAACCGGGTATTGACCGATGCGACCGTACCCACCAATCCGAGATCCTGACCGTTGTGTTCAAATTTTTTGACTTTAAGGAGATTGCAATCGATACCGCATATTCCGAGTGCCGGAATACCATGAGCGCATAAAACGGATACAATGTCTTTGTTGATCTTTCCGGCAAGCACCATCTGGACGACTTCTATCGTGTCCCGGTCCGTGTAGCGCTGTCCGTCGATGAATTTTGTCTCAAATCCAAGTTTATTCGATATCGCCGTCACTTCTTTTCCTCCGCCGTGTACGATAACAACGCGAATACCCGACGATTGTAATAAAGCTATATCTTCGAAAAATCCACTCTTCAATTCATCGTCGGCCATAGCTGCTCCGCCGTATTTAATAACGAAAATCTTGCCTCGATAGGATTCTAAATTCATATTGCACCTCTGCGTTTTATGATCACGTACGATAATGTGCGTTTATGGCAACGTATTCTCCCGAAAGATCGCAGGTCCAGAATCGCGCTCGGGCTGATCCCCGGTTGAGACATATGATCAATGAGATCTCTTTATCTGCGAGAACTTTTTTAAGATTGTTACCGTCATATTCGATCGTGTAATTCCTTCTGAATACGGGAACGTTCCCGAAGTAGATCTCCACGTCGGCCGGGTCGAATTGTATTCCCGAATAACCGAGCGCGACTATGATACGTCCCCAGTTCGGGTCCTCGCCGTGAATGGCGGTTTTTACAAGCGTGGAATGTGCAATCGCTTTTCCCGCCGCCCGTGCAGAGGCTTCGTCGTCGGCCCCCTCTATTTTTATTTCTATCAGTTTTGTTGCTCCTTCGCCGTCGACTACAATCATCCTGGCAAGTTTTATGAGTACAAATTCCAGAGCATTGTAAAATAGTTCGAATTCCGTTGAGTTTTCATCATCGATGATAGGATTTCCCGCCGCTCCGTTCGTGAGAAGTATAACCATATCGTTCGTGCTTGTTTCACCGTCGACGCTGATGCAGTTGAAGGATTGATCGACCGCTCGCTTCAGCGCGATATCAAGCAACTGTGCCGATATTTTTACATCGGTCGTGACAAAACCCAGCATGGTTGCCATATTCGGCGCAATCATACCGGAACCCTTCGCCATTCCGCCGAGCGTAACGTTTGTATTGTTGATCCGGAATTGCACCGCGCATTCTTTTATGAATGTGTCGGTGGTCATAATAGCTTCGGCAGCCGCCGTATGATTATCCTTCGAAAGTTCGCCGACGGCCGAGACGATACCGTTGGTAATGCGGTTTATCGGCAGATATTCCCCGATAACGCCCGTCGATGCCACAAGGCATTGATTTTCCGGAATACCAAGGTGCTGTGCCGCAACGCGGACCATGGTCATTGCGTCTTCAGTGCCCTTTACGCCGGTGCATGCATTGGCATTGCCGCTGTTGATAACAACGGCCCGTATTTCCGGCGATTTCTGCAATAGTCTGCGGCTGACGTGTACCGGGGGTGCCGCTGCAAGACTCGTTGTGAACGTTCCCGCGGCTATTGCAGGACGATGAGAATAGATTATTGCGAGATCCTTTCTCGATCTTTTAACGCCGCAATGAATACCGGCCGCTGAGAATTGTTTCGCAGCCGTAACTCCCCCGGAAATCTCGTTGAACATACATAATCCCTTCTATATTAATCCGCGTGTTTCTGGTAAATCGAACATTATATTCATATTCTGTACCGCCTGTCCGGCAGCTCCTTTGCGCAGGTTATCGATAACCGATAGAACGATAACCTGGTTCGTGTTTTTCTGTATAGTACAGTAGATATCGCAATAGTTTGACTCCGATACGTTTTTAATTGCCGGGATTTCGTTTACAATCCGGACGAACGGTTCGCGTCCGTAATAATCGTTATATACACTATAGAGTTGCTCTTCACTCGTTGCTCCGCCGAGATAAGCGTGAATAGTCGTATAGATGCCGCGTGTGATTGGAATAAGATGAGGCACGAAAGAAAAATTGATGTCTTTGCCCGTAGCCCGATCGAGTACCGATTTGATCTCGGGAATATGTTGGTGTCCGGTAACTTTGTACGCTCTGATGTTTTCGTTCACCTCGGAAAAGCTTAGTGCGACGGAGGCTTTCCGGCCCGCACCCGATACGCCCGAGAGCGAGTTGATAACGATGCCGCCGGGATCGATCATGTTTTCTTTCAACAAAGGATATAATGCTAAAATAACAGACGTCGGATAACATCCGGGATTTGCAATAAGCGAGGCGTTCCGGATCGCCGCTTTGTTCAGTTCGGGTAATCCGTACACCGATTTCGCAAGCAGCTCGGGATGATTATGCCGCATCCCGTAGTATGTTTCATACAACGATTCGTCCGATAGACGCAGATCCCCTCCGAGATCGATGATGCGAATATGGTCGTTGAGATATTGAGGGACGAGTTCCTTCGCTTCACCCGACGGTAGTGCGATGAAGATAACATCGAGATTGTCGGTTGATAGATTATCGATACGATCGTATCGTACGTCGATTTTCCCTTTAAACCCGGGATAAAGATCGGTAACGTCCGCGCCGGCGGATGTCTGCGCGGTGATCTGCCGTATGTGTATGTCGTCGCGCAGCAGAAGGATACGCAGCAGTTCGGCGCCGGAATATCCGGAGC